>NZ_JASKYR010000298.1:0-11011 GCF_041028215.1 Streptomyces flavofungini | reverse complement strand
GCGCTCGGGGGCGTAGGTGGCACGCGTCGGCGGTCACGACGGGCACCTCACCACCTTCAACCGCGTCCCGCAGGAGGGCGCGCTCGAACCGGCGTTCCGGCTCTGGGCGCAGGTGGTGTCCCGCCCGTCGCCGGAGCAGGCGGCGAGCAAGGGGGCGGCGAGCGCCCCGCCCAGCAGAGTCCTTCTGCGCATACGCGCCTTCGCCTCCCGATGTGTCGCCGGACGCCCCACGGCCCCGCCCGCCTGTGCGCGGGCGGTCCGCTACGGCGCCTTGTCCGCGAGCAGGTCCTCCTCCACCCGGTCGAGCGCCATGCGTACGGCGCCGATGGCCACGCCCCGCTCGCCGAGCGAGCTCAGCGCGATGCGGGGGACGTGCAGGGTCACGGGGCGCAGCCGCTCCTGAAGCAGCGGGAGCAGGTGCGTGCCCACGGGGGTGGCGCCGCCGGTCAGCACGATCAGCTCCGGGTCGACGGCGAGGGCGAGCGCGGCGATGCCGGGGGTGAGCCGGTCGGCGAAGTCCGCGACGGCGGCCAGGGCGCGCGCGTCCCCGGCGTCCGCCGCGCGGGCGAGCGCGGCCACCTCGGACTCCCCGGTGTGCCGCGCGCCGTTCCAGGCCAGGGCCCGCTGGGCGGTGCTCAGGCCGAGCAGCGGCAGCATGCCGAGCTCCCCGGCGCCGCCGCGCCGACCGCGGTGCAGACGTCCGCCGATGGTCAGGGCGCAGGAGACGCGGTGTCCGGTGAGGACACAGACGACGTCTCCGGCCAGGGTGGCGGCGCCCTGCCAGCGCTCGGCGAGGAGCGCGAGGTTCACGTCGTTCTCGACGAGGGTGCGCTCGGGGCCGTCCTCGGAGAGCAGCCGTCCGATGTCGGCGCCGGACCACTCGGGCACCACCACGGTGGTCACCACGCCGTCCCCGCCGACCATGCCGGGCACCCCGACACACCGGGCGAGGACGGCGGCGCGGCGCGGGGCGTGTTCGTCCAGGAAGGTCTCGACGGCGCGGCGCAGCAGGTCGAGCCTGGGGCCGCCGCCGAGGTCCGGATCGACCTCGGCGTGGTGGGCGGCGACGACGGTGCCGCCGAGGTCGGCGAGGAGCAGCACCATCTTGTGGAGCCCGATGTCGGCGCCGAGGACGTATCCGGCCTCGGCGCGGAAGCGGAAGCGGCGCGCGGGCCGCCCCGGTGTCCGCTCCCCCGCGTCCCCCGTGGCCGCTGCGACGAGGCCGCGTTCGGTCAGCTCCTCGACGGCGGCTTCCACGGTGGGGCGGGAGAGGCCGGTGCCCACGGCGAGTCCGGCGAGGGTCTGGGGGCTGCGGCGGTGCAGGGCGCGCAGGACGACGGTGGTGTTGAGCCGCCGCAGCGCCACCAGATCGTGCCCGCGTGCCGCGTTACGCATCGCTGCTTCACCCCGAATCCGGGCCGTGGCAGCCCCTTTGACGGGCTCGAACACGTGGTGGCCCGTGGAATTCGGTAGGACACTTTCATATCTCGGGCGGCGCGGGAACCCCCCGGGCGGAAGCGGTCGGCGGACGCGTCCGCCGAAGTGCCGGCCGACATGTCAGTCGAAGTAGGACTCCAGCGTTCCGCGCCGCCGTACGTCGAGCGTCGCGCAGTGGAAGGAGCCGCCGAACGGCGCGTAGTGCAGCAGGTCGCACGGGATCGGCTCGAACCCCCAGGCTTCGAGGGCGCGCAGCATGCCGGTGTGGTGGCGCTCGGCGATGACGCGCTTCTCGTCGACCATGAGGACGTTCATGCTCAGCCACTTGCCGCACATCGACACCGTCCTGAGCAGCCGATCCTTGATCGGATCGGGCTCGGGGGCGATCAGGACGTCCCAGGACTTGAGCACGTCGGGCAGTCGGCCGACGTCGACGTACTCCGGGTTGACAAGGACCTTGCCGGGGGCGAGCGGGACGAACGTCGTGTCGATGTGCATGGGCACGCGGCAGCGGCTCTCGATCTCGTGGACGCGGTAGCCGGGGCCGAGGTGGCGGCGCAGCCACTCGATGCCTGAGAGGTTGGTGACGTTGCTGCGCGTGACGAAGAGGTCCCGTCCCGCGCGCACGAAGTCCGCCGCGTCGAAGACCGGTTCGTGCTCGGTGAGGAGGTGGCGCAGGGGCTCGCCCCGCTTGGGGGGCCGGAAGTCCTTCTCGTAGAGCGCCTCGGTGAGCTGCGGTCTCGGCGCCGCCGTCCAGCGGGCGCCGCGCCGGAAGTACTCCTTGAGCAGCGCGCGGTAGGAGTGACCCTCGAAGTAGCGGCTCGGCCAGGCCATCGGGGTCTCGATGATCTCGTCGCCGACGACGAGGAGCCCGTCGCGCGGGCACGCGTTGCAGAAGCCGCGCGAGGACCAGTCCGGGGTGGCGAAGCGCCGCTTGTGCTCGACCGCGTCGGGCCGCCGGACGGTGATGCCGAGGGAGGTGAGGAGCGCGATGAAAGCGTCGAGTTCGCGCTGCGCGGGCTCGATGAGGGCACGCGGGTAGGCGCGGCCCGCCGCGAGGCCCTGGAGACGCCCCGCCCAGCGGGGAAGGTTGCAGGCCACGACCGGGTGGCGGGAGGGGATCGTGGCACCGTCGAGGCGCCCGACGACGACCTCCTCCAGGGGGTCCCACTCGTTGTGCGAGTTCACCGGCGGGACGGCCGGGTGCTCCGGTGGGCCCGCCGGACGCTCCGGCGCGCCCGCCGGAGCCGAGGGCGCCTCCGCCCCGTCCGCTGTCGCCATCCGCACCCACTCCCCTTCCCGGAACCATCGCCTCACCACCATGAACGCATGATCACGGACGGTCCGCGCGGCACCGTGCGCCGTCCGGGCGGCCCCGCGCGGGGATCACCCGGGAGAGGCCTCTCACCCGAACGGAGGGCTCGCCTCCGCCGCGTCCGCGCGGTGGCCGGTTCGTGAAGATCCAGACAGGGGTACGCACACCCGGCGTCCACGGATACGGCAGGATGACGACCGCGCCGGGCCCTCCGCTCCGGCGCGATCGAACCCCCGGAACCGAGCAGGTAACACAAGGTGACGACACATCACATAGGCCGCGCGCGTGGCATGGGCGGCGCGTGTGGCACGGGCCGCGCGTGTGCGGCGTCGATCCGTACGACGCGGACGCCCCGGGCGCACTCCGCCACCCGTACGACGGGAGCGAGCCGATGACGCGTGCGCTGACACTGCATGACTGGATCATGGCGGGGATCGCCGTGGCCGCCGGGGTCGCGGCGGGGCTGCTGCTGCGCACGCTGCTCCGCTGGCTGGGCGAGCGGGCGAGCCGGACCCGGTGGAGCGGCGACGACGTCATCGTCGACGCCCTGCGCACCCTCGTACCCTGCGCCGCCATCACCGCGGGCCTCGCCGCCGCGGCGGGCGCGCTGCCGCTCTCCGCGCGCACCGGCCGCAACGTCACCATGACGCTGACCGCGCTGCTCATCCTGGCGGCGACGCTGACGGCGGCGCGGATCGTGACGGGCCTGGTCAGGGCCGTCGCGCAGTCACGCTCCGGGGTGGCGGGCTCGGCCACCATCTTCGTGAACATCACGCGCGTCGTGGTGCTCGCGATGGGCTTCCTCGTCGTCCTGCAAACCCTCGGCGTCTCCATCGCACCGCTGCTCACCGCCCTCGGCGTCGGCGGCCTCGCGGTGGCCCTCGCGCTCCAGGACACCCTGGCCAACCTCTTCGCGGGCGTGCACATCCTCGCCGCGAAGACCGTGCAGCCCGGCGACTACATCCAGCTCAGCAGCGGCGAGGAGGGGTACGTCGTCGACATCAACTGGCGCAACACCGTGGTGCGCCAGCTCTCCAACAACCTCGTGATCATCCCCAACGCCAAGCTGGCCAGCACCAACATGACCAACTTCAGCCGCCCCGAGCAGGAGCTGTCGATCATGGTGCAGGTCGGGGTGAGCTACGACAGCGACCTGGAGCAGGTCGAGCGGGTCACCATCGAGGTGGTGGACGAGGTGATGACCGGCATCACGGGCGCGGTCCCGGACCACGAGGCGGCCATCCGCTTTCACACCTTCGGGGACTCGCGGATCAGCTTCACGGTGATTCTGGGCGTCGGCGAGTTCAGCGACCAGTACCGCATCAAGCACGAGTTCATCAAGCGCCTGCACCAGCGCTACCGCGCCGAGGGCATCAGGGTCCCGGCCCCCGCCCGCACGGTCACCGTCCAGCAGGGCGAGCTGCCACCGCCGCTCGGCATCCCCCACCAGCGGGACATCTCCCTGCCGCCGCGAGTGCACTGAGCGCTCCTGCCCCACGCGGCCGAGTGGCGGGCCCCGCGGACCCGTGTTCCACTCGCGGGCATGGGGCACGACCACGGCCCGTCCGCCGCGACGGCGGGTCCGGGCGGCACTCTCAGCGGGGCGTACCGGGGACGGCTGCTGTGGACCATCGGCATCAGCGCGGCGATCACCCTCATCCAGGTGGTCGGCGCGCTGCTCTCCGGCAGCCTCGCGCTGCTCGCCGACGCGGCGCACAGCCTGACGGACGCGGTCGGCGTCGCCCTGGCCCTCGGTGCCATCACGCTGGCCCAGCGCGCGCCGACGCCCCGGCGCACCTTCGGCTTCTACCGGGTGGAGATCTTCTCGGCGGCCCTCAACGCGCTGCTCCTCGTCGCCGTCTTCTGCTGGGTCCTGTGGTCCGCGATCGGCCGCTTCAGTGACCCCGTGGAGGTCAAGGGCGGTCTGATGTTCGCGGTGGCGGTGGGCGGGCTCCTGGCCAACCTCGTGGGCCTGTGGCTGCTGCGGGATGCCAAGGAGAAGAGCCTCAACCTGCGCGGCGCCTATCTGGAGGTGCTCGGCGACGCGCTGGGTTCGGTGGCGGTGATCGTGGGCGGTCTCGTCATCCTCCTGACGGGGTGGCAGGCCGCCGACCCCATCGCCTCGATCGTCATCGGCCTGCTGATCCTGCCGCGCTCCTACGGACTCCTGCGGGACTCCGTGCACGTCCTCCTTGAGGCGACCCCGCAGGACGTCGACCTGGCGGAGGTCCGGCGCCACCTCCTCGCGGAACCGGGGGTGGTGTCCGTGCACGACCTGCACGGCTGGACGGTCACCTCCGGGATGCCGGTCCTCACCGCCCACGTGGTGGTGACGCAGGCGGCCCTGTCCGACGGCTACGGCGCCCTCCTCACCCGCCTCCAGCGCTGCACGGGCGGCCACTTCGACGTCGCCCACTCGACGCTGCAACTGGAGCCGGAGGGCCATCCGGAGAAGAGCGGAGCGCTGCACACGTAATGGCGACTCCCCCTCGGCGGCAACCTGCGCGCGCGACGGCGCGGGGCGCTCCGTGCAGATGACAGTGCCCCAGTCGGAGGGCAGCGCATCGCACACATGACAGGCGTCGCCCCGCCTCCTTCGGGCACACGCTTCGCTGCCCCAAGAAGCGTTGCGAACGCACCTGTGCCCCACCGGTCCACCGGCCGGGAGCCCACCCGCCCCGCAGGGGTGCGTCACCTGCCGACGGGCATCGACCCAAGCGGGAGCAACGACCAAGAGGAGAACTGAGGCGCGCTCCCGCTGCTCGCCACCCCGGGAGCCGCATAGAAACAGAAAAAAGGCCGTTCGAAAACGGCCCTTCACCTGGGACGTTAGACCGCCCGATCCAGTCGGGACGACAGGATCGGAACCTGCGCCCCCCCTTGGCCCTCAGTGAACGAAACGCCGTCCAGGGGGCCTTGAGGTCCAGAGAGACCGTAAAGGTCCAGGTCAGGGCCCCAAGCCACGACGGTCCGTGCAGTTCGTGAGATCTGTGTGAGACGGACGTGAGACGACGAAGCCCCGCCCGGTGCGATCTCGGGCGGGGCTTCTCGCCTATCTACGGCCGGTCAGGTCACACGTGCCGCCACGTTCGCCACGGACGCGTGATGACCCCGCGGAAGGTGTGGTGGGACGGGTTCTTGCCGCAGTGCTTCGCCACCCACGACTGCGGCTCTGCGAAGTCGAGGGCGGCCTCGGAGAACTCCCCGCACACGGCGCACTGCATCGCGTACGTCGTCGGCTCGGCGTCCGGCTCCCGGTCTGGCTCCAGGGTCCACGTCTCGTGCCGGATCACTGCCCGCGTCATCGCTTCCCCTCCAGCTCCGCCCAGACCCGCTTGCCCCACGGCAACGGATCGGTGCCCCAGATCTCGGCCAGCGCGTCCACGAGGGCCAGGCCACGCCCGCCCTCGTCCTCCGGCCCCGGCGCCCTGGGGACGGGCCGCGTCTTGGAGAAGTCCACGACGCCGACGCGCACGCGCCCCGCCTCGGTGCGGTCGATGTCCACACGGATGGTGTCCCTCCGGGCGTGCCGCACGGCGTTCGCCACCAGCTCCGTCATGACCAGAGCGCCTTCTTCGGCCACGTCGTCCAGCCCCCAGACGGCGCAGGCGACGCGGACCAGCTTCCGTGCGGTGGCGGCGCTCTCGGGTTCTCTCGGCAGCGTCTCGGAGTACTCGGGGTGGCCGGTGGGCCGGGTCCGGGTTGCAGGTTGCGGCATGTCGGTCTGCTCTCTCAGATCGGCCAAGTACCGGGGCCGTTCGTGCGGTCGCCGGGACGCTCGCGTTCAGGTAACCGGGGTGTGTGATCTTGCGGAGGAGCCAACCAGGGGGCCAGGGAGGGGCCACACTAGATACGGAAGGGGGCGTCGAAGCAGGCCAAGGAGAAGGCGCGCAAGAACACGACTGAGCACAAGCCGTGGAACGAGGAAGAGGTGAAGCGGTTCCTGGAGGCCACCCAGGGGCACCGGTCTTCCGCCCCCACGCTGCTCGCCCTGATCGCGGAGCGTCCGGCAAGGTGTGCGACGCCTGCTGGAGCCCGGACGTAGACCTAATGGCCGGGACCATCGCCGTCGGCACCGACACGCGGACGATCGTCTATGACCGCACAGCCGAGCGCGGCCAGCGGAACAAGGTGGTGGAGAAGGGGGCGAAGACCGAGGCCGGGAAGCGCACGCTGCCCCTGCCGAAGCCGGTTCTGCGGGCACTGAAGGCATTCCACGCCACGCAGGCGGCGGGGAAGCTGGCCGCCGGGGAGGCTTACGAGAACCCCGGCCACGTCCTCGTGGACGACCTGGGGCGGCCGTGGAAAACGGACAAGCTCCGGCGCGAGGCGCACAAGCTGATGGCCACCACGGGAGTACGGAGGTGCGGCTGTACGACGCACGGCACGCCTGCCTGTCGTGGATGGCGAACAACGGGGTGCCGGAGACGGTGGTCTCCGCGTGGGCCGGTCACTCGGACCTCGGGTGCACAGAGCGGACCTACGTGCACCCCGACCCGCAGTCGTTCGAGCCGGGTTCGGAGAAGCTGGCCCAACTGCTCGACTGACCCTGATCAACAGCGTTCGTGAGAATTTGCGAGCCGACGACCCTGAAAATGATCAAGGGCCCTGTCGAAACAGAGCCCTGACCTTGTACTTCACCGTCGGGACGACAGGATTTGAACCTGCGACCCCTTGACCCCCAGTCAAGTGCGCTACCAAGCTGCGCCACGTCCCGATGCCCGTGTGACCTGGGGTTTCCCCCGGGCCGAACGCGCACGGAAACAATACCGCACTCCGGCTCGTGATCGCTCACCCCTTTCCCGGGGGCCGGTTCCGGGACCGGAGCCATGCTCCCCTACCGGGCCCCTTGACCTCAAGCGCGCTTGAGGTACCACGCTTCTCGGCATGACGACGACCACCGCCGCGGCACGCGGACACGAGTACGGGTACGACGACCTGGCCCGGCTGATGCGGCGCATGACCGGGGACGAGAAGCACGGGCCCGCCGCCACCTCCACCCTCGACGCCCTCTGGGTGCTGTACGACCGGGTGCTCCGCGTCTCGCCGGGGAGTGTGGACGATCCCGGGCGGGACCGGTTCCTGCTCTCCAAGGGGCACGGGCCCATGGCGTACTACGCCGTCCTCGCCGCCAAGGGCTTCGTGCCGGTCGACTGGCTGGAGGGCTTCGGGGCGTACGACTCGCCGCTCGGGCACCACCCGGACCGGGTGCTCGTGCCGGGGGCCGAGATCGGCAGTGGGTCACTGGGGCACGGACTGCCGCTCGCCGTGGGGACCGCGCTCGGGCTGAAGGCGCGGGGGCTCACCGAACCCCGCGTCTGGGTGCTCGTCGGGGACGCCGAGCTGGACGAGGGCAGCAACCACGAGGCCATCGCCTACGCCGGGCCCGCCGGACTGGAACGGCTGCACACCCTCGTGATCGACAACGCCTCGGCGAGCTGGGCGCGGCCCGGCGGGATCGCGGCCCGGTTCGAGGCGGCGGGCTGGTCCGCCGTGACCGTCGACGGGCGGGACCACGAGGCGCTGTACGCGGCCTTCACCGCTCCGCACCCGGGACGGCCCCACGCCGTGGTCGCCCGCGTGGAACCCAAGAGCCCGCCGGTCTGAGCCGAGCCGAGCCGTCCCGAGCCGGTCTGAGTCGAGCCGTCCCGAGCCGGTCTGAGGCGAGCCGTCCCGAGCCGGTCTGAGCCGTCCCGAGCCGTCTCGCGCCCTCACCACTCGTTCGCCACTCACGCAGCACTTGTTCGCCCCTCATGCGCCACTCGTTCGCCGGAAGGACCGCCCTGTCATGGACACCATGCGTGACCGCTTCGCCCCCGTCGTCTCCCGCATCCTCGACGAGGACCCCCGTGTCGCCGTCGTCCTCGCCGAGATCGGCAAGGACGGCTTCGAAGGGGCGATGCGCGAGCACCCGGACCGGGTGATCAACGTCGGGATCAGGGAGCAGCTCCTCGTGGGGGCGGGCGCCGGGCTCGCGCTCGCCGGGCTGCGGCCCGTCATGCACACCTTCGCGAGCTTCCTGGTCGAGCGGCCCTTCGAGCAGATCAAGCTCGACTTCGGGCATCAGGACGTCGGCGGCGTCCTGGTCAGCGCCGCGGCCTCCTTCGACTGGCCCGCCGGTGGCTACACCCATATGTCACCCGGTGACGTGGCCCTGCTCGACACCCTCGACGGCTGGACGGTGCACGTGCCGGGCCACCCCGACGAGGCCGAGACGCTGCTGCGGCATGCCGTCGCGGCGGGCGACGACAAGGTCTACGTACGGCTGTCCGTGCACGCGAACGCTCGGGCGCTCCCCGTCGACGGGCAGCGGTTCCTCACCGTGCGCGAAGGACGGGGCGGGGTCGTGATCGCCGTCGGGCCCCTGCTCGACCAGGTCCTCGCGGCGACGGAAGGGCTCGACGTGTCCGTGCTGTACGCGACGACCGTGCGGCCCTTCGACGCGCGGGCGCTGCGCCGTGCCGCCGGAAGTCTGGKCGGGGGCGGGGACGCGGGTGCGGCGAGCGCCGATGTGGTCGTCGTCGAGCCGTATCTCGCCGGGACCTCGACCGGTGCCGTCAACGACGCGCTGCCCGATCTCCCGCACCGGGTCCTCGGACTCGGCGTCGGCCGCCGGGAGCTGCGGCGGTACGGGGCGGGGCGCGGCGCGTGTCACAGTCGTACGAGGTTCCGCCCCGGTACGGCGGCGGCCTAGGGTCGGCGGCATGTTCGCTGCCTATGCCGCCCGAATCGACCGTGACCAGCCGCTCTCCGGCCTTGAGTTGGGGGAGCGCCCGGCCCCCGAGGCCCGCCCCGGCTGGTCGACCGTGAACGTCCGAGCCGCCTCCCTCAACCACCACGACCTCTGGTCGCTGCGCGGGGTCGGCCTCGGCGAGGAGAAGCTTCCGATGATCCTCGGCTGCGATGCCGCGGGGATCGACGAGGACGGCAACGAGGTCGTCCTGCACTCCGTCATCGGCCAGTCGGGCCACGGCGTCGGTCCGCGCGAGAGCCGGTCCATCCTGACGGAGAAGTACCAGGGCACCTTCGCCGAGCGCGTCGCCGTGCCCACCTGGAACGTGCTGCCCAAGCCCAGGGAACTGTCCTTCGCGGAGGCCGCCTGCCTGCCGACCGCGTGGCTCACCGCCTACCGCATGCTCTTCACCAACGCCGGGGTGCGGCCCGGTGACTCGGTCCTGGTGCAGGGCGCGGGCGGCGGCGTCGCCACGGCCGCCATCGTGCTCGGCAGGGCCGCGGGCCTCCGGGTCTTCGCCACGAGCCGGGACGAGGCCAAGCGGAAGCGTGCCCTCGAACTCGGGGCGGTGGAGGCCGTCGAGTCGGGCGCGCGGCTGCCCGAGCGGGTGGACGCGGTGATCGAGACGGTCGGCGCCGCGACATGGTCCCACTCGGTGAAGTCGCTGAAGCCGGGCGGCACGCTGGTCATCTCCGGGGCGACGAGCGGAGACCGGCCCTCGCACGCGGAGCTGACCCGGATCTTCTTCCTTGAGCTGAAGGTCGTCGGCTCGACGATGGGCACCAAGGACGAGCTGGAGGACCTGCTCGCGTTCTGTGCGGCCACGGGGGTGCGGCCCGTGATCGACGAGGTGCTGCCGCTGGACCGGGCCCGCGAGGGCTTCGAGAAGCTGGCCTCCGGAGACCTCTTCGGCAAGGTCGTACTGGAGGTCTGAGGCGCTCGGCGGGCACCGCCTTCCCCACCCATCCGCTTTCCCCACCCATCCGTCAACCACAGTTGACGGATGGGTGATGTCAACGTAGGTTGACATGTATGACCGAAGCAACGGATCTCGCCGAGCGCGCGGGCGACCGTGACCCCCGGGTGGGGCTGCGGGCCGTGACCGCGCTGCGGAAGCTGGTGGAGCAGCTGGAGGCCGTGCAGGTGCGCAGTGCGCGCATGCAGGGCTGGTCGTGGCAGGAGATCGCCGCGGAACTCGGAGTGAGCAGGCAGGCCGTGCACAAGAAGTACGGGAGGCAGTGATGTTCGAGCGATTCACCGGGGACGCCCGCGCCGTGGTGTCCGGCGCCGTCGGGCAGGCCCAACGGGCGGGATCGGCGGCGGTCGACGACGGTCACCTGCTGCTCGCCCTGCTCGCGCTGCCCGTCGAGGGCGGCGGCCGCGCCGCCTTCGCGCTGACCGCCCTGGGGGCCATGGACCGGCGCGCGGCCCTGGAGGCGGCCCTCGCCGGGGCGCGGCGCAGGGGCGGACTCTCCCAGGCCGACACCGAGGCCCTCGCCGGGCTCGGCATCGACGTGGACGAGATC
>NZ_JASKYR010000297.1:0-4682 GCF_041028215.1 Streptomyces flavofungini | reverse complement strand
GCGATGGGGCACCTCGGCGAGCTGGGAGAGGAGCCCGCCCCCGCCCCCGCCTGGGACCTCATGCCGCGCTCCGCCGGGCCCTACGGGCGGGTGCTCGCCACCGCCGGAGACGTGGCCCGCCTGGTCAAGATGCACCTGGACCACGGCCAGGGACCCGACGGCTCACGGGTGCTCAGCGCGCGTTCCGTCGCCGCGATGCAGCAGCGCGAGGTGGACGTCCCCGACAAGTGGACGGTCAGCGCGGACGGCTGGGGCCTTGGCTGGACGCTCTACGACTGGTCGGGCACCCCGGGCTTCGGACACGACGGCGCCTCCATCGGCCAGTACGGCTTCCTGCGCGTGGTGCCCTCGGCGGGCGTGGCGCTCGTCCTGCTCACCAACGGCGGTGACGCCCGCCAGCTCTACGCCGACCTCTTCGACGAGCTGCTCAAGGACCTCGCCAAGGTGCGGATGCCCGCCCCCTTCGGGCCGCCCGCCGAGCCGCCGGCGGTGGACCTCGCGCCGCTGTGCGGGACGTACAAGCGTGAGGGTGTGGAGATCACCGTCACCGAACAGGGCGGCACCGCCCACCTGGTGTACGCGTTCGTCGACGGCATGAAGGACTTCTCGCCGCCGCTGGAGATGGACCTCGTCCCCGTCTCCCCGACGGTCTTCGCCGGTCCCGGTAGCGGCGCCTACAGCGCCGACTGGATGCCGGTGGTCTTCTCCACCCTCGCCGACGGCACGGCGTGCGTGTACATCGGCATGCGGGCGGCCCCGAAGACCGCCTGACGCCTCAGAATTCCGAAAAGCAGCAGAAGTCTCTCCGCTGGCACGCCTGCCCACAGCGCGCCTCACCCCCAAATCCACCCGCCGTTGCCCCTGAGCATCGTGCTGCCCTGTCGGCAGTACGAGGTGCGCATGTGGTTGCGGGCAGCGGTACCAGGGGCCTTCGCCGGCCCCTGGACCCCGCTGCCCGGTCACTGTCCGGCGCGCATCCCTTTCGTACGGCCTGGCCTTCGTTCGCGCCGGACAGCAACCGGGTTGTGGCGTGTTGCTGAAGCACTCGCAGGTGCAACGGGAAGGGGGCGTCGCCGATCGCAGGGTGGCGCCATCGTCGGGGCCGTCGACTTCCGTGTTGCTGTGGGTGGTGGTCGCGGGTGCGCCGGAGCGGGTGGAAAGAGCGAGTTGCGACGTACTGCCCGTCCGGGCCTGTAGTGGCCTCAGCCATAAGTAAGAGAGCGCTGCCGCGATATCCACTGTGACCTGCGGGGACGGCCGTGGGACCACGTTCCTGTGAACTGGGAGGCAGTTCTCAGCAACGTCCATGCGGTTCCTGAGGACTGAGTGCCCAGTTCCTAGGAACTGCCACCACGCCTGAGGGAACGTGGTTGATGAACCTCACGTTCATCAACAAAGTGTGCAAGAGGGTCGCTCCGGGCTTTCCTGGCTCCGGCTCGGCGCGTGGGACTGACGCGGCGTCAGTAGCGGGCGACACGGCTGGGGACTGAGGTCATCGACTTTTCGCTCATGTACATTAAGTTCATCTGGTCGGCCTGAGGGCCGGTACTCATGCACGCTGGATCGATCCCTGGCAGGGAGGGCCCGTTGGGAGCAGCACGCAGGCTGGTCGACGCTGATACGGGCGAGGCGATCCCGTACGCGCCGTACGCTTTCTCGGGGAAGCACACGCAGGTCGACAAGGCCCGCGTCGAGGCGATCACTGAGAGCAAGGCGTTCAGTCCGGCGCAGAAGTTCTTGGTGCTGTGGTGGATCGGTGTCTCTCCGGAAGGCCTTGCTCCGCTACGAGCCACCGGCGCCGATATCGGCAAGCGTGTCGGTATGACCGCGGACTCCGTGGGCAAGATCAATCGGAAACTCGCCAAGCACCGCATCCTCATCGTCCGAGGACGTATCGGAAACTACAAGCTATACCGGATCAGCCCGTACATCTCGTTTCATGGGACAGGGGTCGAGCAGCGCGAGGCAGTCAAAACGTGCAATCCGCCGGACATCCCCGGATTCGACGAGTCCACCCCGGCACTCTGGGAGGCCCAGTGAACGGCGACGACAAGCGCAAGATGCTTCAGCTGCTGCAGCGGACCGCTGGTATGACCGCCAACCAGCGTCTCGTCGTCATGCTCTACGCCATGCACCCTGCGGACCGCTCCGGTGCCGTGGTGGAGACAGCGGCGGAGCTGGCCAAGCTGGTGGGCATGTCCCCCACGGTCTTCTCCCGCACCCGCCGTCAGGTCATCGAGGCGGGCTGGCTCGAGGAGTCCGAGCGACTGGCCCACATCAAGTACTACCGGCTGAGCCCGATGGCCACCGGGGAGAGTGTCGTCGTGGAGCTGCGCCGGGCGACCGGAACGGCCTGAGTGGCTGTCCCGTGGGCTCCCGGTAGGCAGGCGGGCCGCTTCTCCGCGCGCCCCTCATGAACTTGACGTTCATGAGGGGCTTCTCCTGGGACGTCTTCATGGTGGCCACGTTCAGAGGTCGATCTCGATCTCCTCGACATCGGTGAACTCCACCTGGAGGTCGTGCGCGCGACGCCCGTGATCGCGGAAGTAGTGCTCGCCGAGCCCCTGGGCGGCGATGTCCAGGAGCTGCTGCTCGGTGGCGCCCTGATCGCGCGCGGCGAACAGCTGCCCCGCCCAGCGCGGCGACAGCGCCTGCGTGATGTGCCGCACCCGGGCGTCCTCGGTGGTCCCGGGAGCGGCCGTGTAGCCGAAGCGGGCCCGGGTGGAGACGACGATGCCGTCCGTGGCGGCGGCCCGCTTCTTCGCCCTGGCCCGCACCTGCGGCTGCCAGCGCCGCCTGACGGCCCGCTCCAGACGCGCCGCCAGGTCCTTGCGGGGCCGCTTCAGACGGCCCGCCACATACCGCTCCACGGTCCGCTGGGAGATCTCCAGCTCCAGCGCGGTCGCCTTCGTCCCCTTCAGCTGCCTCACCAGGTACCTCATCTGCGCCTGCGCGGACTTGGGCACCGGGCGGGTGAACGCCTGCTCCACCGCCCGGTCCAGGCCGTCCCCCAGCCGGTCCACCATCTGCTACTCCCCGTCGTCGGCGGGCCTGCCGCCGTCCTTGATGATGCGGGCGATGTTCACCAGGCCGTGGGCCTCGTACTGCTCCTCGGCCCACAGCGTGCTCTGGGTGCCCTCGTGCTTGACCATCCCGGGCGACACCCCCAGCCGGAACCCGCCGGGCAGCGGCTTGCCCTCCGCCGTGCGCGGCAGGAAGTCCAGCGGCGAGGGCCCCTTGGAGGGATAGACCACGCAGTCCGTGCCGACCGCCACCGGGTAGATGCCGGCCGCCCCGGCGACCTTCATCATCTTGCGGTGCATGTTCACCCGGGACGCCGACAGCACCGCGGCCCGGATGTCGGGCCGCCACTCCTTGCGCGCAAGGGCAGGCCAGGGCTCGTGCAGCGGCGTGCTGCGCGGACGTTCCCGCAGCTTGCCGATACCGCCCTTCGCGGTCGCCTTGATCGCCTTCAGTACGAGAGCCATCTGCGGATCGGCCTGCTTGTGCACGGCCATCGCCTCCAGGAACGCCCGCTCCTCCATCCCCGCGACGACACCGAGATCGGCCATCGTGGCCATGTAGGCGTCCCGCAGGCGCTGGTACCAGGCGTCCAGATAGCCGCCGTGCTCCAGGCGCACGTACGCCTCCACAGGCCGCACCTGATGCCCGAGCTCCACCGCGTAGGCGACCGTCGGCGTGGCATACCAGGCAGGGCCCTCAGGACGCTCCCCACGGGCCGTGAACGGCGACGGCAGCCGCTCGTCCAGCTCGATGTGGGAGAGGTCCACCAGCCAGGAACCCGGCAGCTTCGCATCGAACTCCGGGTGCCGCAGATACGTCGGGCCGCCGAGCCCCACGGTGAGACGGTTCGCCGCGGCCGCGAAAGCCATGTTCACGTCGATGCCGACGACGAAGGGCTTCATGCACTCCTCGTCCGTCAGCGGACGGCACCAGTCGTAGGACTCCTCCATCAGCATCTCGGCCGGAGTGCGCTGGTGATGACGCGCGTACACGCCCTTCAGCAGCGGATGCCCGTCCGGGACCTCACACGGCACATGCTCATGGACGGCAGACAGGGCCCCGGGCGCCGGAGCACCACGCCACTCCCCCGTCCGCTCGTCCCGCACCGCCATCGTGGGCGGATGCAGAGCCGTCATCAGCTCAAGACCCGTGACGGCCGTCGTGCCGCGCGGCGTCATCACGCGCGTGGCGTACGTACCAAGGAAACGGGCCAGCTCGGCCGGGTGCATCGTGGGCAGCTTCGGGTCGTCCCGGTCGTCCCACTCGCGCACGTCGAGCGCGTTCCACGCCGGGATGCACAGCTGCACGCAGTGGCGCCGCGCCCCCTCGGCCGGACGGAAGATGCGCGCCCACGGCCCGAACCCGCGCTGGGTGAGCTGCCACTGGGCCCGCTCAAGCTGCTTGAGCACCTTGTGCCCGCCCGCCAGACGACCCGCCCGCCGCTCCTCCTCCGACAGCGCGGCGGGCAGCCCGAAGCGCTCGAGGGCCGACCGCGTCAGGACGAGAACGGGGTCGGCGTCCCTGCCGTTGCGGTGCAGCCGTGGCTGCCCGAGCCGCGCCTCCCGCAACGTCCACTCCACCAGCGCCGGAAGCGATTTGGCGGGAACGTCCAGGACGAGCCCGCCCACGCAGTACGCCGAGACCTCACCGTCCTCACC
>NZ_JASKYR010000296.1:0-9134 GCF_041028215.1 Streptomyces flavofungini | reverse complement strand
GGGCGGGCACGTTGAAGGGACTGTTCGGCAGGTGGCGGCGCGAGCCGGCGGGCCTCGTCATGTTCGCAGTATGCGCCCCCGGACACCCGCCGCACCATGCTCCGAGCTCACACCGCCCTCACATCGGTATGGAACAGACACACAAACCGCAGCCGGAACGCCACGCCCAGCGGCCCCGTAAACTACCCGAAAGGGGTACTGACGTAACGTTCCGACTCCGGATATCGACGTGCTGTGACCGCTGAGTCACGCAACGGCAGAGTCGGGTCTCAGCGCCGCTGCCGCTTCCAGGGCCCCGTGATCGCCAGCATGATGCCGGGCGTCTGGATGTTCGCGTACAGGGTCCTGCCGTCGGGCGAGAACGTGACGCCGGTGAACTCGCTGTACGAGGGGTCGTCCGGGGTGCCCGCGTTCAGCTCGTTGCGCGCGATGGGGTAGGTGCGGCCGTGCTCCGTGGCGCCGAAGAGGTGCTGGACGCCCTCGCCGTCCTCGGCGATGACCAGACCGCCGTAGGGCGAGACGGTGATGTTGTCGGGGCCGTCGAAGGCGCCGTCCTCGCCCGGGTCGGGGTTGACGCCGAGCAGGACCTTCAGGGTGAGGGTGCGGCGGCCCGGGTGGTAGAACCACACCTGCCCGTCGTGCTGGACGGGGCTCTCGGCGCGGGCGAAGGAGGCGACGATGTAGACGCCGCCGTCGCCCCACCACATGCCTTCGAGCTTGCGGGCGCGCGTGATGTCGCCGTCGTCGAACTGCTTGCGCACGGGCACGGTCCGCGCGTCGCGGTCGAGCACCTCCACCCAGTCCACGCCGTAGACCGTGCCGGTCTTCGTGGCCCGCGAGAGGTCGTCGACGAAACGGCCGCCGGAGTCGAAGCACTTGGGCGCCTTCAGGACACCCGCGTCGTCGGCGAGGCCGCGCAGCCTGCCCCGGCCGTGCTCGAAGCCGTGCGGCGGTGTCCAGCGGTAGAACAGGCCGTTCGGCCCCGAGGCGTCCTCGGTCAGGTAGACGTGGCCGCGCCTGGGGTCGACGACGACGGCCTCGTGGGCGAAGCGGCCGAAGGCCTTGACGGGCTGGGGGTCCCGGCCCGCGCGCCGGTCCAGCGGGTCCACCTCGAAGACATAGCCGTGGTCCTTGGTCATGCCGTTCTGACCGGCCTTGTCCTCGGTCTCCTCGCAGGTCAGCCAGGTGCCCCAGGGAGTGCTGCCGCCCGCGCAGTTCGTGGCCGTGCCCGCGATGCCCACCCACTCGGCCACCTGGCCGTCGCGCCCGACCTCGACGACCGTGCAGCCGCCGGCCGCGGCCGGGTCGTAGACGAGCCCCTCGGTGAGCGGTACGGGGTACTTCCACTTGCTGCGAGGGCCGCCCAGCTCGTGGTTGTTGACCAGCAGGGTGGTGCCGCGCGGGCCGCGGAAGGCGGCGGTGCCGTCGTGGTTGGACGGCGTGAACTCGCCGCTCTCCAGCCTGGTGCGCCCGCTGTGGGTGAGGACGCGGTAGGAGAACCCGGCGGGCAGGGCGAGCAGTCCTTCGGGGTCGTCGATCAGCGGGCCGTAGCCGGGGCCGCCGTGGTGCCCGTGGCCGCGGGTGTCCGCCCCGTCCTCGCCCGCGCCGCCAAGCTCCTCGGTCTCGGAGGCGGCGAGCGCGCCGGGCGCGGTGGCCAGCGCGCCGACGCTGCCGGCCAGGGCGACCCCCGCCCCGGTGAGCGCGGAGCGTCTGGCGAAATCCCTGCGGGTGAGCGACATGGTTACTCCTCGGGCAGGCGCGAAGCGCGAAGGGCCTGGCTGCTGTCGGCGAAACGGTCGCGCCCGCGCCTGAACAGCGGTTGAACGGCGCACGACGAGCAAGGGCCCGCTTCCGTGAACCTGGCCCCGGCCCAACAATCGGCGCGGCACACCTTGACCCGCGGGGCCCCCGGGCATAGACCGACTCGTAGCGCTAGCGCACCACCCACGCGAGGAGGCGGGCCGAGTGGACGCACATCAGGCGCGCATCCTCCACGAGGGCCGGCTGATGAGGCTGGCCAATGTCACCGGCGTCGGCACAGGTCGGGACGAACACTCGGGCCAGGACGTGATCGTCGTCTTTGTCACCCACCGAGTGCCCTGTGACCGGCTCCGCGACGAAGACGTGGTTCCGGATGTGCTCGAAGGCGTCCCCGTACGCGTGCTCGCCATCGGCGAAGTCGACGCGCAGAGCGGCGGGACGTAGCGGGAGCGGCGCCTTGAGCGCCCCCGGAGCCCTCACCCCGCAGCCAAGGTGAAGAGGTGGTCTGGCGTGGAGAGCCAGCCCGAACTGATGCGTGGACCCACCGGCGGTCAGCTGAGCGACAGCTCCCGCCAGCAGGCGATGTCCGACTTCCTGCGGCCCCAGCAGCCGCTCGCCAACGTCGTCGGCTTCGGCCATGGCGTGAAGTGGACGGGCGGCCGGCCCACGGGCGAGCCCGCGGTCCTGGTCTTCGTCACGCAGAAGGTCCCGGACTCCATGCTGCCCGAGCGGGACGTCGTACCGAGCCAGATGGACGACGGCACCCCGACCGACGTCGTCGCGGTCGGGCACATCGCGGCCCAGCGGCGGCAGAGCAGGGCGGGCGGCCGCCGGGCCGACGACCGCGCCTCGGTGACATACGGCCCCGACGGCGGCATCAGCGAGCAGCTCTCGGGGCTCGGCCAGCCGCAGCTCGAGGACCTCGTGGGGCTCGGTACGTTCGAGCCGCAGCTCCTCAAGCGCCGGATGCGGCCGTGCCCCTCCGGCTTCTCGGTCGGCAACGTCCGGGTGACCGCGGGCACGCTCGGCAGCGTGGTCTACGACTTCCTGCCCGGTGCCTCCGTCGACCCGCCGGGCTCCGGTCTCGGCGTCCCCGCGAAGTTCTACATCCTCTCCAACAACCATGTGCTCGCCGACTCCAACCGGGCGCAGCTCGGCAGCGCGATCGTGCAGCCGGGCGTCTTCGACGGCGGCCAGGACCCGGCGGACCGCATCGCGGTCCTCGACCGGTTCATCACCATCCAGTTCGCCCCGCAGATCCCGCTGGAGCGGCACAACAACGTCGTGGACGCGGCGCTCGGCGCGGTCGACTTCCAGGACGCGACGCGTGAGCAGTACTTCAGCGGCGCTCCGCGCGCCTGGCGGCGCAAGGCGAACGTGGCCGTGGGCGACCGGGTGAAGAAGACCGGGCGTACGACGAACATCAGCTTCGGCCGGATCATGGCGGTCGACGCGACGATCGACGTCAACTACGGCACGGCGGGCACCGCGCGGTTCAAGGACCAGATCCTGACCACCAACATCTCCGCGGGCGGCGACTCCGGTTCGCTCGTCACCTCGCAGGACGACGTGGCGGTGGGCCTGCTCTTCGCCGGGTCCTCGACCGTGACCGTGGCCAACCACATCGAGAACGTCCGCGCGCTGCTGCGCGTGGAGATCGCCGAGCTGCTGGCCTGACGGTCAGGAACGGAAGGAGGGTTACCCATGACCACGCAGGCACGCAAGGAGAAGGGCCAGTCGCGGATGGAGCACCGCTTCCACAACCCGCAGGGCGCCGAGGTCAAGACGCGCGACGAGGCGTTCGCCGCACCGCAGGCCGAGGTCTCGCCGGAGGCGCTGTCGGCCGACTGCAAGCTGACGCTCCACAACGGCCAGGTCACCTTCGCCATCGAGGTGAAGTACCACCCCAACACCTATCCGCACGTGGTGACCGGCGGTCGGATCACCGCGGGCATCTGCGGCGCGCCGTGGGACATCACGGGCGGCACGATCGGCGAGACGATCCGGCTGGACGCGAAGCGGGCGGGGCAGGGCAGCTGTGCCTCGACGATCACGATCGTCGGCGAGTTCCAGAATCCCCCGGCGTACCGGGGGACCTATGGGTTCGACGGGGCCACGTCGTCCTTCAAGCACACCACCAGGTACGAGTGCTGACACCGTCGGCGGGATGAGCGCACTCTCCGGGCGGGCCCCGATCAGCGGGGCCCGCCCGGGGCCTCAGAGCCCCTGCTGCGACCTGGCCTTGAAGGCCGCCTTGCGGGCCTCCTTCGCGACCTTCTTGTCGGGGTGCAGGCGGCCCATCGCCTCCAGGACGTCCGCCGTGGCGGGGTGGTCGACGCGCCACGCCGTGGCGAAGAAGCCGCTGTGCTGCTGCGAGAGGCCCTCGACCAGGCCCTGGAGCTCGTCGGAGTTGCCCTCGGCGGCGAGCTGCGCGGCCAGTGTGTCGATGGTGAGCCAGAAGATCAGCGCCTCCGAGGGCGCGGGCACGTCCGCGGCCCCGCGCTCGGTCAGCCAGACCCGGGCGAGCCCGCCGAGCTCGGCGTCGTCGAGCACCTCGCGCAGCGCGGGCTCGGCCTCGCCGCCGACCAGTGAGAGCGCCTGCTGGCAGCGGAGCCGCCGCAGCGGGGCGCCCTCGTCGCCACCGCGGGCCGCGGCGAGCAGCTCCCGTGCCGCGGCGAGCGGTTCGTGCCGGGCGAGCCACTGCTCGATCTCCGCCTGCGCGGCGGCCTGCGGGAACCCGGAGGTGCCTTCGAGCAGCGCGTCGGCGCCCTTGTCCGCGAGGTCGCCGACGGCGGGCGCGTCGACGCCGGCCTCCAGCATCCGGGCCCGGACGCCGTACAGGCCGAGCGGGGTGAGCCGGACCATGCCGTAGCGGGCGACGTCCTCGTCGTCGACGGGGGCGGGCGGCTCCTCGGCGTCGTCGTCGATCTCGGCCATGAGCGCCTCGTCCACCGGCTGGTACTCGACGAGGCCGAGCGGCTCGAAGAGCCGGAACTGGTCGTCGAGCTTCATCATCGCGTCCGACACCTGCTCCAGGATGTCGTCCGTGGGCTCGCCCATGTCGTCGGGGACGATCATCGAGGCGGCGAGCGCGGGCAGCGGCACCGGGCCCTCCCCGGCCGCGGCGTCGCCGACGGTGAGGAGGTAGAGGTTGCCGAGGACGCCGTCGAGGAAGTCGGCCTCGGCCTGCGGGTCCCAGCCGAGCTCGTCGAAGTCGACCTCGCCGTTCTCCTCCAGGACGTCCAGGAGGTTGTCCATGTCCGGCACCGTGGCGTCCGCGTAGACGGTGTCCAGGGCGCCGAGCCAGACGGCGAGCACGTCCTGCGGGCTGCCCCCGGAGAGCACCGCGAGGTCCTCGCCCTGGGTGACGGTGCCCTCGCCGCCCTCCTCCTCGGCGTCCGTGACGTCGATCAGGCCGGTGTCCACCGCGATCCGCCAGGCCTCGCTGGCGTACGCCGCGGCGTCCGGGTCGTCCGCCGCGAGGCCGAGCTCGGCGGCGGCGGCCGGGAGCTGGGCGTCGACGAGCTCGCCCCCGGCGCCGACCCGCGTACCGGGTCCCGCCCAGCGGGCGAGCCGCACCGCGCGGGAGAGCAGCGGGGTGGCGAGCGCGGCCCGCGCGAGCTCCGCTTCGGAGTGCAGCAGCACCGGCGGCAGGGTGGCGGGGCTTACGGACATCGGCTGGTTCTCCTCCGGCGATACGGGCGGCTCTGCGTGCGCAAGCCTAGACGGATTTGGCACCATGCCGCCCGGTTCATGTGCCCGTCGGAAGACGTACAGCGGGGGAACACCCGGACCACCTTGACAACTCCCCTGGTCACACAAGAGATTGACGCGCGTAGAGCGCCCGATCGGCGCTGCGCCGCAGCTTCGTTCCCACACCCTCACCCGGAGTTCCCAGATGCCTCACATACCGACGCCCCGCCTGCCGAGATCCGCCGCCGTCAGCGCCGTGGTCGCCACCGCACTGGCCGCCGGCCTGCTCGCCGTCACCTCGGCCACGGCCTCAGCCGACGCGGTCCGCATCCACGACATCCAGGGCACCACCCGTATCTCGCCCCTGGTGGGACAGCAGGTCAGCGATGTTCCCGGCATCGTGACCGGCGTGCGCGGCCACGGTTCCAAGGGCTTCTGGATCCAGGACACCGGGCGGGACGGCGACGCGGCCACCAGCGAGGGCATCTTCGTCTTCACCGGCTCGGCCGCGCTCACGGTCAGGCCCGGCGACGCGGTGCGGGTCTCCGGGACGGTCGGGGAGTACGTGCCCGGCGGCGCGAACTCCGGCAACCAGTCCCTCACCCAGCTCACCAGGCCGACGGTGACGGTGGAGTCCTCCGGCAACGCGCTGCCCGCCCCGGTCACGATCAGCGCGAAGTCCGTCCCGGACCGGTACGCGCCCGCCGGTGACCCCGCGCGGGACGGCAGCATCGACGCGCTGCCGCTGCGGCCCCGCGGCTACGCCCTGGACCTCTACGAGTCCCTGGAGGGCATGAACGTACGGATCGGCGGCTCGCGCGTGGTCGGCGCGACCGACGCGTACAACGAGCTGTGGGTGACGGTGAAGCCGCACGAGAACGCCAACCGGCGCGGCGGCACGGTCTACGGCTCCTACGCGGCGCAGAACGGCGGGCGTCTGCAGATCCAGCAGCTCGCCCCGGTCTCCGAGCGGCCCTTCCCCAAGGCGGACGTGGGCGACGTGCTGAGCGGCAGCACCGAAGGCCCCCTGGACTTCAACCAGTTCGGCGGCTACACCCTGGCCGCCCGTGAGCTGGGCGACGTACGGGAGAGGGGTCTCGACCGGGAGAGGACGCGCAAGCAGGGCAAGGGCGAGCTGGCGGTCGCCACGTACAACGTCGAGAACCTCGACCCGGGCGACCCGCAGCAGAAGTTCGACGCGCTCGCGGGAGCCGTCGTCGAGAACCTCGCCTCGCCCGACATCGTCGCCCTGGAGGAGATCCAGGACGACAACGGCGCCAAGAACGACGGCACGGTGTCGGCGGAGGCGACCCTGCGGAAGTTCACGGACGCGATCGCCGCCGCGGGCGGTCCGCGCTACGCCTGGCGGTCCATCGACCCGGAGAACAACAAGGACGGCGGCGAGCCCGGCGGCAACATCCGCCAGGTCTTCCTCTACAACCCCGCGCGCGTCTCGTTCACCGAGCGGGCGGGCGGCGACGCGACGACGCCCACCGGGGTCGTCCGTACGAAGGGGCGCGCCGCGCTCACCCACTCCCCGGGCCGCGTCGACCCGCAAAACGCGGCGTGGAACAACAGCCGCAAGCCGCTGGCCGGTGAGTTCGTCTTCCGCGGCCGCACGGTCTTCGTGATCGCCAACCACTTCGCCTCCAAGGGCGGCGACGAGTCCCTCACCTCCCACCACCAGCCGCCGCGGCGCTCCTCGGAGGAGCAGCGGCTGCTCCAGGCGCAGGCTGTGAACGGCTTCGTGAAGGACATCCGCACGGCGCAGCGGGACGCGGACGTCGTGGTGCTCGGCGACATCAACGACTTCGAGTTCTCGGGCACCACCAAGGCCCTGACGGACGGCGGCGCGCTGCGGGCGGCCGTCACGTCGCTGCCGAGGAGCGAGCGGTACTCGTACGTCTACCAGGGCAACACCCAGGTCCTGGACCAGATCCTGACCAGCCCCGGCGTCGGGAAGGGCTTCTCCTACGACAGCGTGCACATCAACGCGGAGTTCGCCGAGCAGAACAGCGACCACGACCCGCAGGTGCTGCGCTTCCGCCCGTAGCGGCGGCGGCCCCCGGCGCGCCGCCTCAGGCGTAGAGGTGGTGCAGCCAGTCGTGCCAGGCCAGTTCGGTGCGCTTGGCGTCGGCGTGCGTCCCGAAGTCGTGGACGCTCAGCGCGACGGGTGCGCCGAAGTGGTTGCGGCCGAAGAAGCGGTGCAGGGTGTCGTCCGTCCGCAGCCCGACGAAGTACCGGCTGCGGAAGTCGATCACGGAGTTCAGCTCCTCGCCGGGACCCTCCACGCGGACCCGGGCGCCCTCGGCGGCGTCGTCGGGGATGCCGAGGGCCCGGGTGAGGCGGACGAAGGCGTCGGGCGCGGCCGACCCTGCGGGGCCGCTGAGGCCGGAGTAGACGGCCGGGCGGTCCACGAAGTGCGCCAGGTACTGGGCGAGCGTGTGCAGCTGGAAATCGGTGTGCTTGGCGGCGCCGTCGTACTGGGCCGCCCAGTCCCCGGTGAAGATGCCGCTGTGCACATGGCGCAGCCAGGAGCGGCGGCCGCCGTCGCGGGGCTCGATGGTGTGCTCGACCTGGTCCAGGCTCTGGCCCGGCACCCCGTCCGGGTCCTCGACGCGGGCGGTCAGGCGGTGCGGCGGGTCCCAGCGGGTCACGGTCCCGCCGTACGGGGCGCTGCCGCCCTCGCGCGGCTCGTACAGGAGGGGCCGGAGCCAGCCGCCGGTGCCGGTGGTGAGGGCGGCCCAGACCTGGGGCGGGGAGCCCTCGACCTCGAACTCCCTGGCGATCCGGAACTCCTTGCCGGTGCCGGCCCTGCCGGTTCCGCTGCCGTCCATGCCGACTCCCTGGGGTGGAGCCTCCACCGTCCCGCCGACACCTGACCCTGTCCAGGCGGGCATGGCGGTCGGCGCCGGGGGGACCGGGGAAACTACGCTCAGCTCGGTAGGAAGCCGTAGGCGAACCGGTACCTGGCGACCGCGTCGTCGTGGACGACACCGGGGAAATCGCGCACTTCGCGCCACTGCGGGGTGGGCGATCCGATGCCCTCGCCCGCCGCGGCGAGCGCGTCCTCATGGGCCCGCTCGCTCTCCCACTCGGCGTAGTTGATCACCTTGGAGCCGTCCGTGCTGACGTGGAAGTGCGCGGCGAGCAGCCCCGGCCTCGCCACCGGGTCGCTGTCCAGGGCGTCGATGACGCCGTCCACCCAGGCGCGGGCGCGGCCGGGGTCGGGGGCGTCGAAGTCGACCCGCACGGTCACGATGGCGCCCGGTTCACGGCGTTCGCCGCCGCCGGTGCGGCTGCGGTAGTGCCGGGTCCTGACGAGTTCGAGGCGCTCGATGCCCGGCACGGCGGCGTCGATGTCGGCGTTCCGCGCGTCCCTGCCGTTGCCCGCCCGCGCGAAGAACTCCCGGTGGGCCTCCTCGTCCCGCCACTGCGAGAAGTTCAGGACCGTGGAACCGTCCGAGCCCGCGTACACGTTGTACGAGAGCAGCCCCGGGTGCGGCCACGGGCGGCTCTCCCAGGCCCGTGCGACGGCGATCAGCGTCTGCCGCTGCCGCTCGGGCGAGCCGGTGCGCCAGGTGCTGATGAAGGTGCGGCCCGCGTCGGCGCGCACGGGGTCGGGGTGGGTGCCGGTGCTGAGGGTCTGGGCCGTCATTGGCTCGGGCATGGGTCTCATC
>NZ_JASKYR010000295.1:0-7707 GCF_041028215.1 Streptomyces flavofungini | reverse complement strand
GCTCGCCGCCGAGCACGGGCTGACCTCCATGCTCACCACACTCCGCGCGGCCCGCCGCGACCTCACGGTCCCGCCCCACTTCCAGGCCCCGCCGATCCCGGTCTCCTTCACCCTGGGCCCGGACGCGGCACACCCCGCCCGGCACCCGGAAGGCACCCCGCAGCCCATCCGCCTCGGCCCCGCGGCCCGCCAGGCACTCCACTACACCCTGGGCGACGGCACGGACGCGAACGCGTGGAGCAGCCTGGAGCGGATCATCGGCCAGACCGATAGGTCTCCAGAAGCCGCCGACCCGCGACCGTGAAGGGATGCGCGGAGCCCAGCCCGCGTTCGCGCCGCGCGACAGCAGAAAAGGGGCCGCGTTGCACGCTACAGTCGAGGTCCGACCCATTGAGGGGGTGCCAGACATATGGCCAGGCCTTGGGAAGCAGACCCGGACACGACTTTCAAGCAGCGTCTTGGCAGCACACCACAGGAACTCGGGATCACCACCGGAACGCCCGACTGCCCCGACATCTGGGAACTCTCCAACGGGGACATCGCCGTGATCGGACGTGACCTCACCCAGGCATTCGCCGAACACCTGCCCGACGGCGTCTCGATCGGCGCGGACGAACGCCTCGTGGTCATCCCCAGGAACATGCTCATCGCGGCGAAGCCGGACATCCCCAGCGTTTGACTCCTTCCGGCCGGTACCTCGCGGCGTGCGGACCCGACGTCGGTCAGAGCCCCACGAACCCGACGAACGCGGCCCACGCCGTGGGGTGTACGGCGAGGGGGGTGCGGGTCT
Source organism: Streptomyces flavofungini (assembly GCF_041028215.1). Lineage (GTDB taxonomy): Bacteria > Actinomycetota > Actinomycetes > Streptomycetales > Streptomycetaceae > Streptomyces > Streptomyces flavofungini_B. The sequence continues at coordinate 6,917 of NZ_JASKYR010000295.1, read as the reverse complement.
TGTCCTTTGAGTCGCGGACGTACACCGTGGCGGTGGGCGCCGCCACTTCGACGCATTCGCCGCCCGCTCCGCTGCTGTAACTGCTCTTGAACCACGTTGACTCAAGTACGGGCTGTTCAACGTTCATCTCTCTCCAAGCAACTTCTCGACGAAGGTCAACCACTCGGGACGGGCACGTTGGCTTGGCCGGCCCGTCCACCTTGATCGAGGCTCGCCCGGACCGGCTTGCGGGCCGCGTAGAGACGACTGTCACTGATCCGGCGCGATCGCACACGCGGTACGCCGCCGGACACGGCGGCGGCAAAGTCTGTCGGCTGCAACTGGGCGATGCAGTAACGTTGTTGTCGCTGCGCACCTTCCCGGAGGGTACGTCAACGGCGTATCAGGTGCCGGTCCTCGGCGATGAGTGACGAGTGGTCTCCACCGCGTGCCGAATGCGGTGTGACTGCGGATGCCCGGTAGGGCGATCCCTGCCATTCCCAGCTCACGCTCAGGAGTGGATACCGTTGAACCCCGTTGAGTACAGGCTTGCACGTCGTGACCGGATTCGTCAGATTCTGGTGGACGTCGCAGTTGGGGTCGTCATCAATGTGCTGATGGTGGCCCTGACCGCGGCAGCGCGCCTGGTCTTCTGACCGGCAAGGTGGCGGGCCCGGGAGAGCCCGCCACACCACGTTCAGGTCCCGGCGTCAGAAGAGACGCATCCCGCCGGGCGGGGTGTCCTTCTTCTGGCGCCTCCTGCGGCGCCGCCCTCGGCTCGGACGAGGCAGATGTGGCTGGCGAGCCTGCTCCGGCAGGTTCTCCCAGGTGGGGCGGAGACCGTGTATCTGAACCTCGCCAACGAGTTCCTTCAGGTACCTCCGGGTCTCCTCATCCGTGGAATAGAGCACGGTCGCCCGGCTCGCCCGGGTCATCAGCACGTGATAGGCGTGCCGAACGAGGCGGGCGAACTCGGCGTCGTCCACGCTCTTCGGCCGCACCTTGGGATCAAAGGACCCGGGGATGGCGACCCGCTTGACGCCCGCCTCCTTGTCCACCCGTTCCTTCCCCCGATGGAACACCCAGCGGTCGCCCCGGCGCACCATGTCGTCGCCCATGATGACGCCGCACCAGTCCCACTCCAGGCCCTGCGCCGTGTACACACAGCCGATCTGACCGAGGCCGTTCTCGTGCACTGACCAGATCTTGGATGGTGGGACGGTCTTGTTCTCGCAGAAGGACTCGCTGTCCGCGTTCCAGGGCCGGTGCCAGTCGCCGATCCGGACGTCGGGCTCGAGCCGCTTTCCCTTGCCCATGGGCTTGGTCCAAGGCCAGCAGTATCCGGCGACCATACGTGCGGACGCTCCCGCCCCGGCTTCGGAGCGGATGATCTTTTCGAGTTCCTCGGGGCTGTCCACCACCTCGACGTGCATCAGCCCGTCCGGGGTCCAGGTCTCCGGCTCCGCACCCGATACTCCCAGCGCTGCACGCACCCAGCGGATGTAGGCGTCGCTGCCACCACACCGGAACTGTTCCTCCAGCGAGCAACGGACCAGGTGCGCGCCGTAGCGCCGTGCCGCGTCCTCCACGACAGCGACGGTGCCGACCTCCTGCGGGCGCACGGACTGCCCCTCGTCGAGGAAGAACACCGTCAGTCTTGATGCGTCGAGGAGTTCGTCCACCTGAGGCTTGGTGCCCCAATCCTCCGGCTTCCAGAAGCGATTGGTGGAGCGGTCGCGCAGGCGGTGGGCCTCGTCGCAGATCAGCACGTCCAGAGGCGGATCGGGCGGGGTGACGAAGTTACTGAAATAGGTGAAGGACTCCTTGAACTCCCGGTCACCGTAACCGACGTGTTCTTGCAGTGCGCCGTTGAACGCTCTGCTGCCGCTCGCGTACTTGACCGTGCGGCCTTCCGACTCCAGCTCGGCCTTCAGCTGGAGTCCGATGGCACTCTTGCCGGTACCAGCGCCACCCGTGACGAGGAAGACCACCCGCCGCTCGTCGGGGATGAGCGCGGGCCTCTCGACGTCGGGAAGTACCTTGGCGGCAGTTTCGAGGATCTGACCCGCGACCTTCTTCTGCCGACCGCGCAGAGTGAAGACCGTGTCCTCGCCGTTGGAACGGATCATGGCGTCGAGCAGCGGCGTGTTACGCAGGCCCATGCTCCGCAGCAGTATTTCGGCCGCCGAGTCGGCGCCCTCCGCGGCGAAGCTGCTCCGCAGATCCGACAGCAGCTGTGCACGGCGGTCTTTGGTGTAGACCCGGGCGTAGGAACCGGTCGGCGCGTCCACGCCGACCAGCGGGAGCACCGAGGCGTCGGTGGCGTTGTGCAGATAGGCGAAGCCGCCACACTCGAAGTTGAGTCCATGCAAGGGGCCACTGCCACTCGTAAAAGCCGCGTGGTACTCGCGCAGCTGCAGTGCGGGGTGCTTCTTCTGCCCCATACCGGGGACATGCACCAGCTCCGCGGTGGCCTGCTCCACCCGGGTCACCGTCGACCAGCGCTTCAGCTCCACGAGTTGGACGGAAAGCCCGTTCTCCTCCGGATGATGGCCCACGAGAACGACATCGATGAGTCGTGGACCTTGAGCACGGCCGGTCTCATCAAGCGTTGCCGCGCACTCGACGACCATCTCGACATTGCCACGGTCGGCGGCGACCAGGTCCTCGGCCAGATGTACAAGGCTCTCCGCCCAAGCGGAACGCTCGGTCAGCGACGCGTCGGTGTTGAGGAAGTGCTTCCACCTGGCGGCGAGATGGGGCACCATACGGCGCCTTGTGTTCAGATTGAGCAGATCCCGCGCTGCCAGTTTCAGCAGAAGCATGGACACGAGGTGGATCCCCCAGGGCACGAGTGACTCGTGCGGATGGGGGCGTGTCCACAGGGGAAGCCCGTCGGGCCGCAATAACGCTTGCGATCTTAGGGAAGCGACACCCGGTCTCCAGGCATATGACACAACAGTCGGCCGGAAGCACGGACATCATGGCCGGATATCCACGGCCCTCAACGCCGCTGCATTGATTCCTCGGTCTTGGAAAGCTGTGTCTCCGGCCGGTCGGACACCAGTTCTCGCAGCTTCTCCCGGGTCTCCGGATCGGTCGAGTAGACGATCGTGCCGACCATGCCTCTCGTCAGCAACACCTTGTAGGTGTTCCGGATGAGACGGTCCACATCGGCATCCAGTACGGACTTCGTGAAGACCGGGTCCGTGGAAGCGGTGCGGTCGGTGACCCAGCGGTCGCTACGCCACACCAAGTCCGGGCCGATGATGACGCCGGACCAGTCATACTCAAAACCCTGCGCGGTATAGACGCAGCCGACCTGTCCGAAGCCCGCCGGGTCGGTCGCCCACAGAGCAGCCGGGGGCGCTCCCGATACCGAGCGCTCGCCACGCAGGTTCCAGGGGCGGGCCCAGTCGCCGACGGTGACGTCAAGCGGAAGTGCGGCGCCGGGCCTGGGTTCCGGGGACCAACGCCAGCAGTAGCCCGCGGACATTCGGGCGCCGAACCCCTGAGTCCGACGATCCTCGAGGAAAGCTTCCAACTCCTGCGGGCTGTCGGCGACCATCAACTGCATACGCCCGTCGGGCTCCCATTCGACGGGCCCACCCGGCGCCAACCCGAGCAGGCGGACCACCCAACGCAGATAGGCGTCACTGCCACCGCACCGGAACTGACTGTCCAGCGGGACGACACTGCAGGGGATACCCCGCTTCGCTGCCGCTGCCTTGATCTCGGCCACGGTGCCCATCTCACCCGGGCGGACGACTTGGTGCTCATCGAGGAAGAAGACCGGTACGTTGGCGACGTCGATGAGTTCATCGATCTGCGCCCTGCCGGTACGGTGCTCGGCGCGCGTATAGCGGTTGGCCGAGGTCTCCCGGATACGGTGTGCCTCGTCGCAGATCAGCGCGCCCAAACTGTTCTTCTCGGACGTCATGAAGCTGTTGAAGTACTTGAACAGGTCCTGGACCTCCCGCTTACGGGCTCCCGCGACCTTCCTCATCGTCTTCGTGAACGACTGGGAGCCAGTGGCGTGCAGTGCGGGAACGCCGCGCCGGTAGAGCTCGCCGAGCAGTTGCAGAGCGATCACACTCTTGCCTGTGCCGGGGCCGCCCGTGACGATGACGACCTCCTTGCGGTCCGCGTGCTTCGCCTTCTCCACGGCGTTGAGCACCATGCGGTAGGCCACCTGCTGTTCGTCGAGAAGGACGAACTGGCTCCGCTCGCGCACCTCCTCGGCGGCCACAGTCATGAGCTGCCTCGACGGCACTGCGGCTCCTGCCTGAAGTTCATCCGCCGCCAGGGCCCCCCGGTGCTCATCGCTCAGCCTCGCACGAAGATGGCCGAGGAAGGCGCCGCGGCGCTCCGCGGTGAAGAGCAGTCCGTGCTCGTTGCGCTCGATCTCCCGCAACCCGGACACGCCGAACTCGGTGGCGTTGTGCAGATACGCGACTCCGGCCACTCGGTGCCCATGCTCGGCCACGGCGCCATTGAAGTTGACGAGGTACTCGCAGTAGCGGCGCACCTGCTCAATGGGGTTCAGGACCGGGTGGGCGTAGGTGTCGACGTGGCACAGGGTGGGATCGTCCTCGTCGGGCAGTGCCTGGCTCCACTGCTTCAGCTCCACCACGACGTACGACGACTCACCCGTGACAGGGTGCACTCCGGCGAGGACGACATCGGCACGCTTGCTGTTCAGTGGTAGCGCGTACTCCAGCATGACTTCCACGTCGCCCAGGCCGGCGTCATTGAGCGCGGTGGCCAGGACGGGGATACTCCGCTCCCAAGAACGCACCTCTGAGGCGCCGGGCCGATAGCCGTGCATATGGACGAAGCGGTCGATGAGGTGCAGGAACAGGGAACCGTCGAGTGACATGACGGCGACCGTTTCCGCGGACGCTCGGAACAGCAAGAATTTCCCCCAGGCAGCACGAAAAGACTCGTGCGGGTGGGGGCATGTCCTTCGAGGTCCCACCGGAGTGGAACGGAAGCCCGTCGGGCCGCGTTGACGTGTGTCCGAGGGTACCTGGCTCGCCTGGAGAGCCCGTTGTCGGCGGACGCGCCGGGGCATCAGGCCGCCATCCGAGTCGGACCAAGCACCCGGTGGTGAGCAACATGTCGATATCACCGGTCAGCACGTCCGCCAGCGCAACCTCCGCGGCCGCTCACAGGGCACACCACTCTGTCGGTGTGCGGGCGAAGTCCGTCTCTTGGCCGGCCCAAACGTGCCGGGGCCCCACTGCTCGTGCAGCCCGTCGCAGCCGTCTCGTGGTCCAGTCTGACCAGGAAGCTGCCTGCGTCGCGGGACCGAGACGTCATCCCCAGGCGCAGCCGTAATAAGGGCAGACGAGTCGGGCTGTACGCCGGGTTCTGTGCCGCGGGTCCTCGCGGACGTCGCGGCGACGGCCATCCATCTAGGGCCAACGTTGCCGCTGGCCTCGTGCGGTCTACCCGCGGACTCGGGCGGGCAGCCCTCGGTCGTCCGCGCAGAACCGCCCCTTTTCTCAAAGCGGCGTTTCCTTTTGACCTTGCTCCAGGTGGGGTTTACCTAGCCGCCTGAGTCACCTCAGGCGCTGGTGGTCTCTTACACCACCGTTTCACCCTTACCGGGGGCCGGAGCCCTCGGCGGTCTGTTTTCTGTGGCACTGTCCCGCGGGTCACCCCGGGTGGCCGTTAGCCACCACCTTGCCCTGTGGAGCCCGGACGTTCCTCGGGAAGCGCCCCCGAAGGGGTCTTCACGCGGCCGTCCGCCCGGCTCGTCTGCCGTGCCGACCATGTTACCCGCCGGGGGCGCGGGCCCGGTGCCGTGGCCGCCGTGGCGAGGACCGAGCCCGAGAGGATCAGGGCGAAGGCCGCCATCATGCCCACGGAGAGGGACTCGTCCAGGAACGTGACGCCCGCCGCCACCGCCACCGCCGGGTTGACGTACGTGAACACCACCGCCCTCGTGGGGCCCGCCTCCCTGATCAGTTCCAGGAACACCACGAAGGCCAGCGCCGTGCAGATGACCCCCAGGCCCGCCAGGGAGAGAAGGGTCGGGGTGTCGGGCAGGGTCCGGGGCCGGGACGCCGCCGCGGGCAGGGCGTAGACCACGGCCGCCAGCGTCAGGCACGGGGCGATGAGCTGGAGCGTCGGGACCTCGCGGAGGTGGCGGGCCGCGATCAGCGGGGCGATGGCGTAGCCGAGGGCCGTCAGCATGACCTCCGTCAGGGACCACGCGTCGCCGCCGGTCAGGTGGGGGACGGTGAGCACCGCGACGCCCCCGAGACCCAGGCCGAGGCCCGCGAGGCGGCGGGCGCCCAGGCGTTCCGTGTCGCCGAAGAAGCGGGCGAGGAGCGCGCCGATGATCGGGACGGCCGCGATCAGGAGCCCCGCCGTGGAGCTGGAGATGTGGCGTTCCGCGTCCGTCAGGGTCCACCACGGGCCCAGGATCTCGATGCACGCGAAGGCGAGCATCGGGCGCCAGTGCCGACGCAGTACCCGGGGCAGGTTTCCCTGTCGTAGGGCGAAGGGGAGCAGGAGCGCCGCGCCCAGCGCGCAGCGCGTGAAGACCACCACCGACGGTGACAGGTCACTCTCGACCGCCACTTTGATCATGAGATACGGGATGCCCCACAGGACTCCCATCAGTGAGAAGAGGAACCAGCCGCGTGCCGTCATGCGGCGAGTTTCGGCCGTGGCGGCGGCTCACGTCTTGAACGCTGTTGCGGTACGCCGCCGGGGTCACCCCCAGCACCCTGCGGAACCAGCGCGTGAGGTGTGCCTGGTCGGCGAAGCCCACCAGGGAGGCCGCCTCGGCCGGGCGCAGCCCCGCCTCCAGGTGGGCGCGGGCCCGTGCCACGCGGTGCTGGGCGAGCCAGGCGTAGGGCGGCAGCCCCGTCGACGTACGGAAGGCGCGCAGGAGCTGGTAGCGGGAGAGGCCGAGGGGAGCGGCC
>NZ_JASKYR010000294.1:0-8603 GCF_041028215.1 Streptomyces flavofungini | reverse complement strand
GTTCTCGACGGTTCGGGCGGTTCGGCGCTCCTGCTCGGCTTCTCGGACGCGGTGTCCGGCCCGTCCGCCTTGTGCGACGTACCCGGCGGCGAGGGGCCGGCGCGGTGCGTCGAGGAGGAGAGCGGCTCCGTGCCGCCGCCGTCCGCGAGCGGCAGGGCGCGCGGCGGGTCGTAGACGGTGCCCGCCATCACCGTGTGGACGCCCCACCAGGACAGCGTGACCGCCGCGCCCGTGGCGAGCGACCACGCGATGGTGTGTACGAGTCCTCTGCGCATCGCGGGCCATACTGCACCACGTCATCGCGCTCCGCCGAATGGCGTACGGTGCCGCCCATGGCAAGTGTGCTCGTCGTCGAGGATGACCAGTTCGTACGCTCCGCCCTCATCCGGCATCTGACCGAGGCGTCGCACACGGTGCGCAGCGTCGGCACTGCCCTGGAGGCGCTGCGGGAAGTCGCCCATTACCGCTTCGACGTGGTGATCCTGGATCTGGGCCTGCCCGACCTCGACGGGTCGGAGGCGCTGAAGATGCTGCGCGGCATCACCGATGTCCCGGTGATCATCGCGACCGCGCGGGACGACGAGGCGGAGATCGTGCGGCTCCTCAACGACGGCGCCGACGACTACCTCACCAAGCCGTTCTCCGTGGAGCACCTGTCGGCGCGCATGGCCGCCGTGCTGCGCCGCTCCCGCGCCACGGCGGGCGAGGCACCGGCGGGCAGCGTCCTGCGGGTCGGCGGGCTCGCCATCGACCCGCTGCGGCGCCAGGCCGAGCTGGACGGGGCGCGGCTCGACCTGACCCGGCGCGAGTTCGACCTGCTGGCCTTCCTCGCCGGGCGGCCCGGCGTCGTCGTGCCCCGCAAGGAGCTGCTCGCCGAGGTGTGGCAGCAGAGCTACGGCGACGACCAGACGATCGACGTCCACCTCTCGTGGCTGCGGCGGAAGCTGGGCGAGACGGCCGCGAAGCCGCGCTATCTGCACACCCTGCGCGGGGTCGGCGTGAAGCTGGAGCCGCCGCTGACGGGACCGCCGAGGTGAGGTGGGCGCTGGTCAAGGTCTGCCTGGCGGTCACGACGATGGTCGTGGTGGCCTTCGCGGTGCCGCTCGGCCTCGTCGTCAAGGAGATGGCCCGCGACCGCGCCATCTCCAACGCGGAGCGGCACGGCGCGGGCATGGGTCCGACGCTCTCCATCACCACCGACCGCGAGGAGCTGACCCGGGCCGTCGCGACGTCGGCGGCGGGCGGTGACGGGCGGATGGCCGTGTACGTACCGGCCATCGGCGACGCCGGCGCCTTCGAGGTCGGCGACCCGAGGGCCGGGGCGCGCGCCGTGGAGGCCACCCGCAGGGAGGGCAGGGCCAGGACCGCGGAGGTGCCCGGCGGCTTCGTGGTCCTCCAGCCGACCGCGCTCAGCTCCGGCACGGCGGTCGTGGAGATCTACGTGCCCGAGGCCGAGGTCAGCAACGGCGTGACCATGGCGTGGCTGGTGCTCGCGGGCGTCGGTGTGGCGCTCGTCATCGGCTCGGTGGCGGTCGCGGACCGGCTCGGCGTACGGATGGTGCTGCCCGCCAAGCGGCTCGTGGGCGCCGCGCACGACCTCGGTGAGGGGAAGCTGGGGGCGCGGGTGCCGGAGGAGGGCCCCAAGGAGCTGCGCCTCGCGGCGGTGGCCTTCAACTCCATGGCCGACCAGGTCGTACAGCTCCTCGCCAATGAGCGGGAGCTCGCCGCGGACCTGTCGCACCGGCTGCGGACACCGCTGACGGTGCTGCGGCTGAACGCGGCCTCGCTCGGCGAAGGACCCGCCGCCGAGCAGACCCGTACGGCGGTCGAGACGCTGGAGCGCGAGGTCGACACGATCATCCGCACCGCACGGGACGCGAAGCCGCAGACGGCGGTGGTCGGGGCCGGGGCGGGGTGCGACGCCGCCGAGGTGATCAGGGACCGCATGGCGTTCTGGTCGGCGCTCGCGGAGGACGAGGGGCGCGAGGTCCGGGTGGCCGGGGTGGAGCACCCCGTCCGCATCCCGGTGGCCCGTCCCGAGCTGGTGGCCGCGCTCGACGCGCTGCTCGGCAACGTCTTCCGGCACACGGCCGAGGGCACGGCCTTCTCCGTGGACGTGCACAGCGGCGAGGACGCGGTGATCGTCCTGGTCTCCGACGCGGGGCCCGGCATCACCGACCCGGAGGCCGCGCTGGCGCGCGGCGCGGGTTCCGGGACGGCCGGTTCCACGGGCCTCGGCCTCGACATCGTCCGCCGCCTCGCGGAGTCCACGGGCGGCGACGTACGGGTGGGCAGCTCGGTCCTCGGGGGCACGGAAGTCCGCCTCTGGCTCCAGCGGGACGGCCGCCGGGGCACGGAGAGCCGCCGGGGTCACGGCCACCGGGGCGCGGTGCGCCGCCGACGGATGCCCGCGCGGTGACCGGCCTCCGCCGCGCCGATCTTTAACCCGCCCCGATCCGTTCCTTAAGCGGGTCCTAAGGATCAACCCGGGCGAGGGCAACGCCCGTTATGTCGCGCCAGGCGGGGCTAGCGTGCTGATCGCAACGCCACCCCCCACCCCCGTACAGCTAAGGCAGGCACGCCATGAGCAGCACGCACCGGCGCACGGTGAGCACCCGGTCCAAGGTCGTCGGCGGGCTCGTCGCCGCCTCTCTCGTCGGCGGCGGCGCCTTCCTCCTCTCCGGGACCGCCCTCGCCACCAAGGCCCCTGCCGAGAAGCCGGGCGCGAAGCCCGCCGCCGAGGCCGCCGCCAGGTTCGCCCCCTTCGTGGACACCTCCCTCGCCCCCGCCTACGACCTCCTGGACACCGCCGAGAAGACCGGCGTCAAGGAGTTCAACCTCGCCTTCATCACCTCCGGCGGCGGCTGCGAGCCCCTGTGGGGCGGCACCACCGGCCTCGGCGACGACAAGGTGGCCTCGCAGATCGAGGCCCTGCGCGCCAAGGGCGGCGACGTCCGCGTCTCCTTCGGCGGCGCCGCGGGCTCCGAGCTCGGCCTCAAGTGCGACAGCGCGGACGCCCTCGCCAAGGCCTACGGCAAGGTCGTGGACGCCTACGGGCTGACCAAGGTCGACTTCGACATCGAGGGCGCCGCCCTGCCCGACACCGCCGCCAACACCCGCCGCGCGAAGGCGATAGCCGCGCTCCAGAAGGACCAACCGGGCCTGGACGTCTCGTTCACGCTGCCCGTCATGCCCGAGGGCCTCACTCAGCCCGGCGTCGACCTCGTCGCCGACGCCAAGGAGAACGGGGTGAAGGTCTCCGCCGTGAACATCATGGCCATGGACTACGGGCCCGCGTACAGCGGCGACATGGGCGAGTACGCCATCCAGGCGGCCACCGCCACGCAGAAGCAGCTGAGGACCGCGCTCGGCCTCTCGGACGAGGCCGCGTGGAAGGCCGTCGCCGTCACCCCGATGATCGGCGTCAACGACGTCGCCACCGAGGTCTTCAGGACCGACGACGCCACCGAGCTGGTGAAGTTCGCCGAGGACAAGGGCATCGGCTGGCTGTCGATGTGGTCCTCGACCCGCGACAAGGCCTGCGAGGGCGGCGGTTCGGGCTCCGCGCAGCCGACCTGCTCCTCCGTCGACCAGCGGCCCCTTGACTTCACCAAGGCCTTCGCGGCCTACAGGTAGCCGCTACGCCGACGCCCGCCACTCCTGCGCGTAGTCGTCGAAGATCCGGCGCAGATGGTGGCCGATCTTGAGGTAGTCGAGGTCGTCCAGGTTGGCCAGGGACACCCGTACCGACCACTCCGGGCCGTCGAACCCGCCGCCGTTGAGCAGCACCACCGAGGTCTGCTCGGCCAGCCGGAAGAGCGGGTCGACGGGCTCGTAGGTGCGTCGCAGGAAGTCGGCGAAGTCCTTGCCGTGGACGCGCTCGGCCTCGGCGAGCAGGTCCAGCTCGACGTAGTAGGCGGCCCGCTTCGGATCGTCGGCGATCTTCATCTGGGCGCCCTCGAGGAGCAGGTCCAGGCGTCGGCGCACGATCGCCCGGACGCGGTCCTTGTACGCCCGGCCCTCCTCCAGCAGGTCGAAGAGGGAGAAGAGCACCATCATCACCTGCTGGGGGAGCGAGAGCCCCGCCGTGTGGTTCAGCGCCACCTGCCGCGAGTCGGCCACCAGGCGGTCGATGAACCTGATCCCCGAGGGATCGAGCGACAGCGTCCCGTACCGCTTGTCGAGTCTGTCCTTCTCCCCCTGCGGCAGCTCCGCGATCATCTCGTCGATGACGTTGTCGTCGTGGAGCGCGATGACGCCGAGCCGCCAGCCGGTGCAGCCGTAGTGCTTGGAGTAGGAGTAGACGAGCAGGGTGTTGCGCGGCAGGTCGGCGGCGATCGAGCGGAAGCCGTCCACGAAGGTGCCGTACACGTCGTCCGTCACCAGGATCAGACGCGGGTTCCGTGTCGCGACGATGTCCCGGATCTGGTCGGCCACGCGCTGACCGAGGGCGAGCGAGGGCGGGTTGGAGGGGTTGACCAGGCAGACCAGCTTGACCGCGGGGTCCGCCAGCTTGTCGATCTCCTCGGCCGGGTAGCGCCACTCGCGCACGCCCGCCTCGGTGAACAGGCTCGCCTCGACGGGCACGACGTCGAACTCGTACGTGTCCAGTTCGGGGATCTCGATGTACGGCGTGAACACCGGCACCATCAGGGCGATCCGGTCGCCCTTCTTGAGGATGCCGTTCTTCATCAGCGAGTCGAAGACGTAGCACATCGCCGCCGTGCCGCCCTCCGTCGCGAACAGCGAGAGGGTGCCCGGGGGCGGCGTCCCGCCGAACATCTCGTCGGTGAGGTAGCCGCGCACGATCTGCTCGGCGTGCGTCAGCATCCGGTCGGGGACGGGGTAGTTGTCGCCGATCGAGCTGTCGGTCAGTTCGTGCACGAAGTCGTCCCTGGCGAAGCCGAACCGCTCCACGGCGAGCTCCACGCACTGGTGGAGCAGCTCGACGCCGGGCAGGCCGGGATGGCTCCGCACGAACGCCTCGAAGCGCTCGCCCGAGCCGGGCCGCTCCGGCATCCCGCCGAGGTTGTCGGCCGTCCACACCCGCCGGGACTCGGCGATCGCGAAGTAGCCGAGCGCGTGGAAGGCCTCGCGGGGGCCGGTCGCCGTCCAGTTGGGGTTGCCGCGCCCCGCGTTGAGCATCTGGGCGCTCGACTTCTCCTTCTGCCCCGGCTTCCCGGCCTGCGCCGCCTGGGCGATCCTGATGAACGTGTCCTTCAGCTCGAAGGGGCTCAGCCGCGCGTACGACTGGATCTCCTCGCGCGTGAACGTGGTCTTCGGCACGGTGTCCTTCTCCAGATCGTCGGGGGCCCTCATCGGGAGAGGGCCCTAACCGCCCAGTACGCCGACGAGGACCGGCCCCGTCAGGGGAAGCAGGAAGTTGGAGAGCGCGTACGTGATCGTGTAGCCCAGCATCGGTACGGAGCTCTGGGCCACCTGGGTGACCGAGGTGATCGCCGGGGTGGAGCACTGCTGGCCCGCGATGGCCCCGATCAGGAGCGGCTTCTCGATCTTCAGCAGCTTGCGGCCGACGACCAGCGAGAGCGTCGCGGGGACCAGCACCATCGCGATCCCGGCGAAGGGCAGCAGCGCCCCGTACTGCTTCAGGAGCGGCCAGGCCTGGGGCCCGGAGATCAGGCCGGTGCAGGCGATGAAGACGGCGAGGCCCATGTCCTTGATCGTGGTGGCGGCCTGCGGCGGAAAGGCGCCGAAGGTCTGCCTGCGGGAGCGGAACCAGCCGAAGAGCAGCCCGGAGATCAGACAGCCGCCGCCCGTGCCGAGCGACATGGGGACGTCGCCGAAGGTCACCACCGCCTGGCCGAGCAGTGAGCCCGCCGCGATGCCGAGGCCCAGGTAGATGAAGTCGGTGGCGTCGTTCCTGACCACCGCGCCGATTCTGCCGACCAGCTTGGTCAGGCCGGAGCGCGCCCCGACCAGGGTGAGCACGTCGCCGCGCCGCAGCGTGGTCCCGCCGTCCGCGGGCAGCACCTGATCGCCCCGCAGTACGTCGGTGATGTACACGCCGTCCTTGACGAACTCGGGGTGGGCCCTCTGGAGCTGGTCCACGGTCATGCCGTCCGACGCCTTGTCGGTGACGGCGACCTGGCTGGTGGCAAGCGGGGTGTCGACACCCGGGATGCCGGGGGTCTCCGGCCCGATGAGGCGGCCCGCCTCGATCGCGTGGGAGCGGCGGCCGACCACCAGGACCAGGTCGGAGAGGGTGAGCCGCAGCGCGGGCGCCGGGGTCAGCTGCCTGCTGCCGCGCTTGACGGCCTCGACGGTGATCCGCCCGTCGAACTCGCTCTCCAGCTCGCCCACGGTCCTGCCGTCGGCCGTGGTCACCAGGTAGGTGCGGCCGACCATGCCGGGCAGCGCCTCGCGCTCGTCGGACTCCAGGCCGCCCCCGCCGCCGCGCATCCTCTCCCACAGCTCGCGCGAGGCGTCGCGCAGATCGACGCGCAGCAGCATCGGCATGATCTGGCTGGTGTAGATCACGATGGTGATCAGGCCGAAGAGGTAGCAGACGGTGTACGCGGTGGCGACGTGCCCCTGGTACTGGGTGATCTGGTCCTGGGTGAGACCGCTCAGCTTGCCGATGGACTCGGTGGCCGTGCCCACCACCGCGGACTCCGTCGCCGCCCCGGCGAGGATGCCCGAGGCGGTGCCGACGTCCAGGTCGAAGGCCTTGGCCAGGCCGAACGCGATGGCGAGCACGGAGACCAGCTCGATGCCGCAGAGCGCGAAGAAGCGCAGGCTGCCCCGGTTGAGCTGGGAGAAGAACTGCGGGCCCGCCATATAGCCGAGGGCGAAGATGAAGAGCGCGAAGAACACCGTCTTGACGTCGCCGGAGACGGTGACCTTCGTCCAGGCGCCCAGCAGCAGCGAGACGATCAGCGTGCCGCAGATGCCGCCGAGCGTGAGCGGCCCGACGCGCAGTCTGCCGAGCAGGTGGCCGAGGGCGAGGCAGAGGAAGAGCGCGAGCTCGGGGTGGTCACGGAGGACGCCCACGGGGCCTCACCCGGACCGGTCGCGTACGGAAAGTGCGTGATGCGGCATAACCGCAAACTAAGGAGCCGAGTGGAGGCCCGCCACTCGGCTCCGCGCCCTGCCCGCCACTCGGCTCCGCGCCCTGACCGCCGCGCTCTCCCGCCGCGCGGGTGTCAGTCCAGCAGCGCCTCGCGCGGCAGCTCGCCCGCGCGGGCGACCATGGAGTACCAGCGGGCGCTGGACTTCGGGATGCGGGCCTGCGTCTCGTAGTCGACGTAGACCGCGCCGAAGCGCTTGCTGTAGCCGTAGGACCATTCGAAGTTGTCCAGGAGCGACCAGAGGTAGTAGCCCCGGACATCGGCCCCGTCGGTGATGGCCTGCCGGACCGCGGCGAGGTGGCCGTGCAGGTAGGCGATGCGCTCGGGGTCGTGGACGCGGCCCTCCGGGTCGGGCTTGTCGTCGTAGGCCGCGCCGTTCTCGGTGATGTACAGCGGCAGCCCCGGGGCCTCCCGCGTGTACCGCATGATCAGCTCGTGCAGCCCGGTCGGGTCGATGGTCCAGCCCATCTCGGTGCGCTCGCCCGGCGTCTGGTGGAAGGCGACGTCCTCGGCGCCCGGCCAGGGGGAGTGCTCGCTGGCGCCGTGCCCGTCGTTGCGGGCCGTTCCCTCGCCGCCGGGGGCGGCCGAGACCAGCGAAGGCGTGTAGTAGTTGAGGCCGAGCGCGTCCAGCGGCTGGTGGATCTCGGCCAGGTCGCCGTCCCGTACGCAGGACCAGTCGGTGATCCGCGCCGTGTCCGCGAAGAGGCCGTCGGGGTAGGCGCCGTGCAGCATCGGCCCGTGGAAGACGCCGTTGGCGAGGTTGTCGATGCGGCGCCGCGCGTCCAGGTCGCCCGGCGCCTCCGAGACCGGCCTGACCACCGAGGAGTTGAGGCTCACCGCGATGCGGGCGCGGGCCGGAAGGGCGGCGCGCAGCGCCTGTGTGCCGAGGCCGTGCGCGAGGTTGAGGTGGTGGGCCGCGTGCAGGGCGGCGGCCGGGTCGGTGCGGCCGGGGGCGTGGACGCCCGAGCCGTAGCCGAGGAAGGCGCTGCACCACGGTTCGTTGAGCGTGATCCAGGAGTTGACGCGGTCGCCGAGGGCCTCGCCGACGATGCCCGCGTACTCCGCGAACCGGTACGCGGTCTCCCTGACCGGCCAGCCGCCCGCGTCCTCCAGGTCCTGCGGCAGATCCCAGTGGTAGAGGGTCAGGGCGGGCTCGATGCCCTGGGTGAGCAGCTCGTCGACCAGGCGCCGGTAGAAGTCCAGGCCGCGCTGGACGGCGGGGCCGCGCCCGGTGGGCTGCACCCGCGACCAGGAGACGGAGAAGCGGTAGGCGTCCAGGCTCAGGCTGGCCATGAGCGCGACGTCGTCGCGGTAGCGGTGGTAGTGCTCGACGGCGACGTCACCGGTGTCGCCGCCGTCCGTACGGCCCGGGGTGTGGCTGAAGGTGTCCCAGATGGAGGGGGTGCGGCCGTCCTCACGCACGGCGCCCTCGATCTGGTACGCGGAGGTGGCGGTGCCCCAGAGGAAACCGGCCGGAAAGGTAACGGGTTCAGGCATGGAAGCGCTCCCATGAGA
>NZ_JASKYR010000293.1:0-9887 GCF_041028215.1 Streptomyces flavofungini | reverse complement strand
GGGCCCAGGTGGACAGGGCCTGGAGGGCCACCGTCGCGTAACCCCGGCCGCGCGCCGCCTCCGCCAGGTCGTAGCCCACCTCCACGCGGCCCTCCTCGTCCGGCGGGCCGTGGAAGCCCATGCCGCCGATAGCCACCTCGTCCTCGGTGCGCACGATCACGTAGAGGCCGAACTCGGGGCGGTGGACCCCGGACGTGTACCCCTTCAGGACGCTCTCGGCCGCGCCCCGCGTCCCGTCGTAGGGACCGCCCTCGATCCAGGTGAAGCCGCCCGTACCGCCCCCGGCGAGATCCGCCGCGACCGCGGGCGGGGCCTCGCGGAGTGCCACGGGACCCGCCGCGAGCGAGTCCGCGTTGCGCCACCGCCACGCGGTCTGCCGCGCCCGCCCGGTCAGCTCGCCCCGCCCGGTGGCCCAGAGCAGGACCTGCCAGGGGCCCGCCCCCGACGCGGCGGGCGGCACATGCGGGAAGAGGTGCGCGAGGACGGCCTCCGCCAGCTCGGCGGGCGGCTCGGCGCCGACGCCGAACGCCGACGCGATGTCGTGCGTGTGGAGCAGCGCCTCGGCGACCCCCATCGCGGCGAACCCCGCCGCGTCGGCGCTGCCGCAGGGGTAGGGGTGGTACGCGCGGACCCCGCGCGGCGTCGTACGGACCACGGAGGCCAGCAGGCCGCCGGTCGCCTCGATCACCCGGATCGCGTCCTCGGGTCCCGAGCCCTCGTCGAGGGTGATCTCGAAGGGAACGTACGCCCCGGTGGCACGCCCGGTGAGCTGACCCGCGTACGCCACCAAGTCGCTCGCGACGTGCTCCGCTGTCTTCAGGCAGCTCCATTCGAGCCCGCTCGCAGGCGTCCCCCAGTCCCGGTCCGCCACCGAACGCAGCACCTTCGCCGTGTGCGCCACGGCTTCCTCGATCCGGTCCCCACCCATGAGCAGCATGCGCGCAGCGTACGGGAGGACGGGAGGTGCGGCCCGGGATTTCTCTCCCGGTTTCACGGGGTGAGCAGCGCGAGCTCCGTGGTGAGGTTCTCGCGTGCCGGGGCCTCCCAGTGGGCCGCCCCGTGCGGCGTCCTGAACAGCTTCGGCAGCGCGAGGAGTTGGTGCAGGACCGCCGCCCGCCCCGCGCGGAACGCCTCGTCCGGCACGAATCCGTACTCCTCGCGCACGGCCGCGGCGTAGGCGGCGTACGCGGCCGGTTCCGAGGCCAGGACCGCCAGGTCGGCGTCGCAGAGCACCTCGCCGTTGTGGTCGCCGTCGGCCGGGTCGTGGCTGACGGTGAGGCGGACGAGCCGGGTCACCTCGGCGATCTGCGCCGAGGTGAGGCCCGCCTCGGGGAGCGCGCGCTCGGCCAGCCGGGCGGAGCGCTCCTCGTTCGTCGACCGGTCGGGCAGATAGACGGCGTCGTGGAACCAGGCGGCGATACGGACGATGTCGGCGTCGTCGGCGTGGTCCTCCAGTACGCCGATGTGGTCGAGGACCGCCGTCAGGTGTGCGGTGGTGTGATACCGCCGCTGCGGTTCGGCCCAGCGCTCAAGGAGGTTGTCGGCGATCCGGTACGGGTCGAAGACACACTCGTCGGTGTTCCGTACGCGCAGCAGCGTCTTGAGCCAGCGGGCGCGGAGGCCGGTGCCGCCGTGGTCGGTGTCGCCGTGATCGGCCGTGGGTGCCATGGGACGAGCCTAGAGGTTCGTGCCGTTGCCAGGAGCTGTCAGGAAGGGTTGGCTCGGGGCATGACGACCACGACGCCTGACGAGAGCTACGAGCCCGAGCGCGCGGGACGGCTGCTCACCGCCGAACGCGACGCCCTGATACCGCTGTTGAGGGACGCGCCCGACGACGCGTACGCGATCCGCACCTGTTGTCCCGGCTGGACCGTGCGACATGTGCTCGCGCACTGCGGTGCCGCGCTGATGCGGGTGATCGAGAGCCGCTTCGAGGAGGGCGTGTTCTCCGCCGAGGGCAATGACAGGGACATCGCCGAGCGCGCCGACTGGCCGAACTCGCGCGTCGTGGACGAGCTGGAGCGCGGCCTGACGGAGGTGGGCCCGGTGCTCGCGGCGGCCAAGGGCGCGCTCGACGGCGTCGCGGTGGGCGAGTGGGTGCACGCAGGAGACGTACGGGAGGCCTGGGGCAAGCCCGGTGCGTACGCGGGGGCGGGGCTCGCGGACGCGCTGCCGCTGCTCGCGCAATTCAGCAAGGGCGCCTACGCCAGGAGGGCGCCGGGCCTCGCGGTCCACGCCGACGTCGACGGCAGGGACGAGCCGCTGGCCCTCGGCACCACGGACGGCCGGAGGCCTCCGGCCCGCTACATCGGCGACGCCCCGACCCTGATCCGGCTCTGCGCGGGCCGCCCGCTCACGGGCACGCGGTACGAACTCGCCGGGGCGCGCGAGGAGGAGATCAACCTTTTCGGGTGAGGGGCCTGAGGGGCCTCAGGGGCCTCAGGGGCCCTGGCGGGCGTCCTCGTGGGCGTGGCCGCCCGCGTGCACGGTGAACGCCGCCGTGCGTACCTCGCCCTTGTGCTTGAAGTCCAGGAACAGGCGGTACGCGCCCGCGCTCGGTGCCGTCGTCGTGAAGGAGACGCGCGGGCCCGGCCGCGTCCTTCCGTCGCCCGGCTCGCCGTCGGGGTGGACGTGGAGGTGGGCGAGGTCGCCGGAGCGCAGGGCGACCAGGTGGCCGTAGGCGCCGAGGTAGGGCTGGAGGTCGGTCACCGGGCGGCCGTTCCTGGCCACGCTCAGGGTCAGGTCACTGGCCTCGCCCGGCTTGAGGCCGCCCTTGAGCGTGACGTCATAGCCGTCCACCGAGGCCCTGGCGCTCTCCGCCGGAAGCTCCCTCGGCGCCGACCTGCCCGCCACCGCCAGGTCGGCGCCGAGCGTCAGGGCCTCCTTCGCGCCCCGGGGGCGGAAGTCGGCGAAGACGCGGTGGCCGCCCGCCTCGGGCAGGGCTACCCGGGTCGACCAGGTGCCGTCGGACGCGCGCTCGGGGTGCAGATGCCGGTAGGTGGCCAGGTCGCGTGAGGCGACGACGAGATGCAGCTCCTTGGTGTGCTCCTTCTCGTACGCCGTGACGTTCTTGCCGGTCGCGTCGTCGACGACGGCGAAGCGGAGCTTCTCGCGCTTGCCCGCGCTCACGCGGGCCGTCTTCAGGTCGAGGGTGTAACCGCCCTCGGAGATCCGCAGCCCGCCGGGAGCGTCAGCGCCTTCTCCGCCATGGCCTGTCGCGCCTTCTCCGTGGCCCGCCCCGCCCTTTCCGTGACGTGCCTCGCCGGTGTCCGCGTCGGCCTCGCCGTGGGCGGCCCTCTCGTGTCCGGCCGTGGGCGTCGTGTCCGTGACGGGGCCGACGCCCTTGCCCACCCCGTACGCCGTGCCGAACGTCGCGGCGACGGCTGCGGTGAACGCGGTGATCTTCAGTCCGGTGTGCATGACGGCTCCCTGGGTCTGCCGGTTCGGTTCTCGCGATGCCTCGACAATACCCCTGGGGGGTATCAAGTCAAGGCCGTTCCGCCCTTGCGTCGGATACCCCCCGTGGGTATAACGTGGATCTCGTCAGGGATACCCGACCCCGGTATCCGAAACGGAGCGCGACACGTCACGAGGAGCCTGCGACATGTCCACCACCACCCCCGGCCCCACCGAGGCGGCAGAGGTAGAACTCGCCATCGGTGGCATGACCTGCGCCTCCTGTGCCGCGCGGATCGAGAAGAAGCTCAACCGCATGGACGGCGTCGAGGCCACCGTCAACTACGCCACCGAGAAGGCCAAGGTCAGCTACCGCGGCGCCGACGTCTCCGTGGGCGACCTGATCGCCACGGTCGAGGCCACCGGGTACACGGCCCAGGAGCCCGCTCCCGTACGGGAGGCTTCGGGCGGAGCCCCGGGTCCCGGTGACGGGGCGGCCGGGACGCGGGACGGCGACGAGCTGCGGCCGCTGCGTGAGCGCCTGGTCACGGCGGTGGTGCTCGCGGTGCCCGTCATCGCCCTTGCGATGGTCCCGGCCTGGCAGTTCGAGTACTGGCAGTGGCTCTCGCTGACGCTGGCCGCACCCGTCGTCACCTACGCCGCCTGGCCCTTCCACAAGGCCGCCGTCGTCAACGCGCGGCACGGCGCGGCCACCATGGACACGCTGATCTCGGTCGGCACGTCGGCGGCGTTCCTGTGGTCGCTGTGGGCGCTGTTCTTCGGTACCGCGGGCACGCCCGGCATGACCCACCCCTTCGAGCTGACCATCGCGCGCACCGACGGCGCGGGCAACATCTACCTGGAGGCCGCGGCCGGGGTCACCGCCTTCATCCTCGCCGGGCGCTACTTCGAGGCGCGGTCCAAGAGGAAGGCGGGCGCCGCCCTCAAGGCGCTGCTCGAACTGGGCGCCAAGGACGTGACCGTGCTGCGCGACGGCGGGCGCGAGGAGACCGTGCCGGTGGGCGGGCTGAGGGCCGGTGACCGCTTCCTGGTCAGGCCCGGCGAGAAGATCGCCACCGACGGCACCGTCGTCGAGGGCGCGTCGGCCGTCGACGCCTCCATGCTGACCGGCGAGTCCGTGCCCGTCGAGGTCGGCGCGGGCGACGCGGTCACCGGAGCCACGCTCAACGCGGGCGGGCGCCTCGTCGTCGAGGCCACCCGGGTCGGGGCGGACACCCAGCTCGCCCGGATGGCGCGGCTCGTGGAGGACGCCCAGAACGGCAAGGCCGCCGCCCAGCGCCTCGCCGACCGGATCTCCGCGGTGTTCGTGCCGGTCGTCATCGGCCTCGCGCTCGCCACCCTCGGCTTCTGGCTCGGCAGCGGCGCCGGACTCACCGCCGCCTTCACCGCCGCCGTGGCCGTCCTGATCATCGCCTGCCCGTGCGCCCTCGGCCTCGCCACGCCGACGGCCCTGATGGTCGGCACCGGGCGCGGCGCCCAGCTCGGCATCCTGATCAAGGGCCCGGAGGTCCTTGAGTCCACCCGCGAGGCCGACACCATCGTCCTGGACAAGACCGGCACCGTCACCACCGGCACGATGACCCTGCTCGCCACGCACACCGCCCCCGGCACCACCGCCGCCGAGGCGCTGCGCCTCGCGGGCGCGCTGGAGCACTCCTCCGAGCACCCCGTCGCGCGGGCCGTCGCCGCCGGAGCCGCGGCCGAGGCGGGCCCGCTGCCCGTCCCCGAGGACTTCGCCAGCGTCGCCGGGCTCGGCGTGCAGGGCGTCGTCGGGGGCCACGCGGTCCTGGTCGGCCGGGAAAAGCTCCTCGAAGTGTGGGAGATCCGGCTCACCGGCGAGCTGAAGCGGGCCAAGGAGGCGGCGGAGGAGGCCGGGCGCACGGCCGTCGCGGTCGCCTGGGACGGTGAGGCGCGGGCGGTCCTCGAAGTCGCCGACGCGGTGAAGGACACGAGTGCGGAGGCGATCCGCAGGCTGCGCGCCCTCGGTCTGACCCCGATCCTGCTGACCGGCGACAACAAGGCGGTCGCGGCGTCGGTGGCCGCGGAGGTGGGCATCGCCCCCGGCGACGTGATCGCCGAGGTGCTGCCGGAGGACAAGGTCGACGTGGTCAAGCGGCTCCAGGCCGAGGGGCGCAGCGTGGCCATGGTGGGCGACGGCGTGAACGACGCGGCGGCCCTCGCCCAGGCCGATCTGGGGCTCGCGATGGGCACCGGGACGGACGCCGCGATCGAGGCGGGCGACCTCACCCTCGTACGGGGGGATCTGCGGGCGGCGGCCGACGCGATCAGGCTCTCGCGCCGCACCCTGAAGACGATCAGGTCGAATCTGTTCTGGGCCTTCGCCTACAACGTCGCCGCGCTGCCGCTCGCCGCGTCCGGCCTGCTCAACCCGATGATCGCCGGAGCGGCCATGGCCTTCTCCTCGGTGTTCGTGGTCGGCAACAGCCTGCGGCTGCGGCGCTTCAAGCCGCTGTCCTGAAAGGCCGGTCCGGGCGACAGCGGATCACCCCGGTACGAGGGAGTCGCCTCGCGCCGGGGTGTTCTGCGCGTAGGCTGTCAATTGGACTAGACCTGTGGGACGAATCACGAACGATCGTGATGAAGAGGAAGAGACATCCATGAGCAAGCGTGCAGTACTGGAGGTGATCGCCCTCGACGCCGAGGACGCCGTCGCCGCGCGGGACGGAGGTGCCGACCGCCTGGAGCTGGTGACCGACATGGCCGCCGACGGCCTCACCCCCTCGCGCGAGACCTTCGCCGCGATCCGCGCCAGGGTCGACCTCTCGCTGCGCGTCATGCTGCGCCTGGCCGACGGGTTCGCCGCCGGGGACGTCGACGAGCTCGTCCGCAGAGCCGGTGAGCTGCGGAGCGAGGGCGCCGACGAGTTCGTGCTCGGCTTCCTCGACGAGTCGGGCGCCCCCGACCTCGCGGCCGTGGAGCCTCTGGTGGACGCGCTCGACGGGTGCAGCTGGACCTTCCACCGCGCGATCGACCGCGCCGCCGACCGCGACGCCCTCCGCAAGCAGCTCGCGGACCTGCCGGGGCTCGACACGTATCTCACGGCCGGGGCCGCGGGCGGCGTGGACGAGGGGCTCCCCACGCTGATCGCGGAGGCCGCCCGGTGCGGCGACCCCGGCTACGGGCCGCGGCTCCTGGTCGGCGGCGGCCTCCGCCTTGACCACCTGCCCGAGCTGAAGGCGGCCGGGGTGGACGCCTTCCACATCGGCGGCGCGGCACGGCCCGCCGGGTGGGAGGCGCCGGTGTCCGCGTCGGCCGTGGCGGAGTGGCGGGCCGCGGTCGACGGCTAGCGGGCGGGTGGATGTCCCTGTGACGTGCCCCTGACGGGGCGGCCGTCGATCCCTCGGGGTACAAATGTGCCCCTAGGGAGGGGACTTCATGACCACCGCACCGACCAACGCGCCGGACACCGAACCGGCCGACGCCCCGTCAGGCCGCACGCTGCCCGCCGCCGCGGCCCTGCTCACCGGGACCGTCGCGCTCTACATCGCGCTCGTGGCCTTCGGGAACATCACCGACTTCGGCACCAACCAGCAGTTCGTACGCCATGTCCTGGCGATGGACACCACCTTCAAGGACGACGACCTGATGTGGCGGGCGGTGACGTCCACCGGCCTCCAGGACGCCGCGTACGTCGCGATCATCGTCTGGGAGTCCGTCGCCGCACTGGCGCTGATCGCCGCGACGGTCCTGTGGGCCGGGGCCCTGCGCCGCCGCTCCGGCTACGCGCGGCCCCGCCGCGTCGGCACCCTCGGCCTCGTGATGATCCTGCTGCTGTTCGGCGCCGGATTCATAGGCGTCGGCGGCGAGTGGTTCGCCATGTGGCAGTCGGAGAACTGGAACGGCCTGGACGCCGCCACGCGTGTCGTGACCCTGGCGGGCCTGGTGCTCGTCGTGACGCACCTGCCGTCCGCCGCGGGCCGGGCGGACGGCAGCAAGGCTCCCCGGAACTAAGCGAGCTGCGCGGGCAGTCGAGCCGCGTGCACGACGGTGAGTCCGGAGACGGCACGCGTCAGCGCCACGTACAGCCGGCGCAGGCCGGTCCGCTCGTCGGGCTCGCCGTCGACGACGGCGGCGGGCTCGTCGAGCACCACGTAGTCGTACTCAAGGCCCTTGGCGAGCGAGGCGGGCACCAGGGTCAGACGGGTGTCGGGCGTCGTCTCCTCGCCGGGGGCCAGGTACGTGACCCCGGCCGCCTTCAGCGCCTCGGCCAGCGCGGGAATCCGGGAGTCCGCCGCGATCAGGCCCACCGAACCCTCCCGCTCCAGCGCCTCGTCGCACGCGGCGAGGCAGGCCGCGTCCAGCGCTTCGCCGTCCTCGGAGCGCCGCACCGCGAGCGAACCGGGCGACTCACGCACCGAGTTGACCTCGGCGAGGCCCGGCGCGATGTCCGGCAGCAGCCGCGAGGCGTACGCGATGACCTCGCGCGGCACACGGAAACCGGCCGTCAGCTCCTCCACCACCGCGTCGCCCTTGCCCAGATGGCCGAGCGCTTCGTCCCAACCGCGCGTCGCCCACGGGGTGGTGCCCTGCGCGAGGTCGCCGAGCACGGTCGCCGAGCCCGTCGTGCAGCGCCGCCCCACCGCGCGGTACTGCATGGGGGAGAGGTCCTGCGCCTCGTCGAGCACCACATGGCCGAGGGAGTGCGTGCGCGTGACCAGGTCGGTGGCCTCGTCGACGAGGACCGCGTCCGCCGCCGACCACTTGGCGGACTTCACGCTCCGCGCGGGCTTCGCCCACAGGATCGTGCGCTGCTCCTCCTCGGTCAGGATGCCGTCCGCGTGTGCGGCGAGGAACTCCGCGTCGGACAGCAGCCGCAGGACCAGCTTCGCCGGGTCGACCGGCGGCCAGACGGCCTTCACGGCCGCCTTCACCGCCGTGTTGCGCGCCACGGCGTCCTGCACCCGGTCGTCGGGCGCCTCGCCCGACTGCTCCATGCGGACCAGGACGGCGTGCGCGATGCGCTGCGGCAGGGCCTCGCGCGCGGCTCCGTAGCGGATGTCGCGCGCGAGCAGCTCCTGGACGATCTCCGCCAGCTCGTACGCGGGGACGCGCCACCGCCGTGAGCCGCGCACCACCACGACGGGTTCGGTGGGCGGGGTGACGTGCGAGCGCACGGCACGGCGGAGCACCTCGGCCATCCGGGCGTCGCCCTTGACCAGGGCGGCGGGCGCGTCGTCCGCGCCCCTGACCTCCACGTGCGCGACGAGGTCGTCGACGGTGGCCTGCTTGACCTCCAGCTCGCCGAGGGCGGGCAGCACCTGCTCGATGTAGTGCAGGAAGGAGGCGTTCGGCCCGATGACCAGGGTGCCGGTCCTGGCCAGCCGCTCGCGGTGGGCGTAGAGCAGATAGGCCACGCGGTGCAGGCCGACGGCGGTCTTGCCGGTGCCGGGCCCGCCCTGCACGCAGACGCTCCCCGAGAGACCACTGCGGACGATCTCGTCCTGCTCGGGCTGGATGGTGGCGACGATGTCCCGCATCGGGCCGACGCGGGGCCGCTCGATCTCCCGCTGGAGCAGCGCGCTGGTCCGCTCGGCCTCGTCGGCGTCGCTGAGGTGCTCGTCCTCGTACGCGGTGAGGTCGCCGCCGGTGTAGCCGAAGCGGCGGCGCAGCGCGATGTCCATCGGGTTCTTCTTCGAGGCCCGGTAGAACGGCTGGGAGACCGGCGCGCGCCAGTCGATGACCATCGGGTCGCCGTCGGCGTCGTGGACATGGCGCCGCCCGATGTAGAACCGCTCGCCCTCCGCGCCCTCGGCCTGCTCGGCGCCCGGGGCGTGCAGGTAGTCGAGGCGGCCGAAGAACAGCGGGGTGTGGGCGAGGTCGGCGAGGGACTTGATGCGCTCGTCGAGCTGTCTTTCGAGGACCGCGGCGTTCACCCAGTTCGCGGTGACGTCACGGATGTCGAGGGCCTCGGCGTCGGCGCGCATGGCGCGCAGGGCGGAACGGGACGCGTCGAGGTGACCCCGCTCGCGGGCGAGCGGGTCGGTCTGGTCGTGCGCGTGCACGGATGCCTCCGGCGGTTCTGGCGGTGTCACGACGCGAGCCGCGGCGGTGGCCGCCGCGGCCCGTCGGTGCTGTCTCCAGGTTCGGTGTGCCTGGCTGCCGCCCGGTTTCCGTCCGGGGGGCGGCGCTCCGCGAGGGAGGCCGGGGAAGGGGGCATCCTAAGCGCGCCGCGCGGACCGGGGCCAACGGTTTTTGTCCGGCCTCCCGCCCCGCCGGTTCCCCCGGGTCAGTCGTCCGCCAGCTCCGCCACGCCCGTGACCCGGTGCAGGGGGTACGTGCGGACCTCGTCCGCCGTGTGGTCGTAGGCCGTGACGAAGCCGCCCTCCACGCGGACCGGGGCGATCACGCGCTGGCTCGCGGCGCCCTCGGCGTTGACGTAGCCGATCCACACCGCCTCGCCGGTCAGGACCGCCGCCTGCATCGTGGCGAGCGTCTCCGCGGCCGTCSKG
>NZ_JASKYR010000292.1:0-8795 GCF_041028215.1 Streptomyces flavofungini | reverse complement strand
CCTCCCGACCCATTGACCCCCCGCAGGCGCGGAACCTACCCTGAACCCCGCTCCATGAAAGCGCTTTCTAGTGGCACCGCCAGACGGCCAAGACCGGTACCGCTCAAGCGCTGACGCAACTCACCGCACGCCCGGCGACCGGCAGCCGGCCATCAGCCAAGCCAGCCAAGCCCAGCCAAGGGGAGCGCCATGAGTTCCACGGCACGCAGCAGCGCACGGCCACGCAGCGGACCGCCGAGCGGCCGACCGCCGCGGCGGCGCAGAAACGCACCGAGACCCGTCCTCGTCCTGATCGCCCTGCTCGCCCTCGTCGTGGGGCTCGGTCTCGCCGATCCGCCGCGCGCCGAGGCCGCGCCCGCCTTCCGGGTCCTGGTCTTCTCCAAGGTCACGAACTTCCCCCACGACTCGATCCCCGCGGGCGTCGAGGCGATCGAGAAGCTCGGCGCCGAGCACGGCTTCGAGGTCGAGGCGACCGACGACGCCTCGGTATTCACCGACGCGGGCCTCGCCCGGTTCCAGGCGATCGTCTTCAACAACACCAACTCCACGCCCGAGAAGGGCGACCTGCTCGACGCCGCCCAGCGCGCGGCGTTCCAGAAGTACGTCCGCGCGGGCGGCGGCTACGTGGGCCTGCACGCGGCGTCGGCGAGCGAGCGCGACTGGGACTGGTACGAGGGCCTGGTCGGCGCCATCTTCGACAAGCACCCGGAGGTGCAGACCGGCCGGGTCAAGGTGCTCGACCACGCGCACCCCTCCACCAAGGATCTTCCCGAGCTCTGGGAGCGCACGGAGGAGTGGTACAACTGGCGCGCCAACCCCACCGGCAAGGTGCACACCCTCGCCCAGGTCAAGGTGCGTGACGGGGTCTCCGGGCTCGACGAGGGCGTGGACCAGCCGTGGTCCTGGTGCCAGAACTACGACGGCGGCCGGTCCTGGTACACGGCGGGCGGCCACGCGAAGTCGGCCTTCACGGAGGAGGGCTTCCTGCGGCATCTGCTCGGCGGCATCCAGTGGGCCGCGGGCGACAAGCCGGGCGATTGCAGCGCCACGAGGACGGGCAGCTTCCAGCGCACGCCGCTGGCCACCGCCGATCTCGCCGACCCCTTCGAGCTGGCGGTCGCGCCCGACCGCCGGGTCTTCTTCATCCAGCGCACCGGCAAGCTGAAGATCATCGACCAGGAGTCCCTCAAGGTCTCCACGGCGCTCGATCTCGCGTACACGCCGGAGATGACCAGCCAGTCCGACGGCCTGCTCGGGCTCGCTCTGGACCCGGATTTCAAGGACAACCACTGGCTCTATCTGCTCCACTCCGACAAGACGGAGAAGCGGATCAACCTTTCGCGGTTCACCGAGGCGGGCGGGAAGATAGCCGCGGCTTCGGAGAAGCGGCTGCTCACCATTCCGACGCTGCGCGGCGAGGGCCGGGCCAATTCGCACATGGCGGGCTCGATCGCCTTCGACAAGAAGGGCGATCTGTACGTGGCGACGGGTGACAACACCGATCCGTTCGCCTCCGACGGTTTCTCGCCGATCGACGAGCGCGAGGGCCGCCGTGCCTGGGACGCGCAGGGCACCTCGGGCAATACGAACGACCTGCGCGGCAAGATCCTGCGGATCACCCCGAAGGACGACGGGACCTATGCCGTGCCCGAGGGGAACCTCTTCCCCGCGGGGACGGACAAGACGCGCGGGGAGATCTACGCGATGGGGTTCCGCAATCCGTTCCGGATCACCACCGACCCGCTGAGCGGCGCACTCCTGGTCGGCGACTACGGCCCGGACGCACGACAGGCCGTCGCCGACCGCGGCCCCGAGGGCACCGTCGAGTTCGACCGCGTCACCGAGCCGGGCAATTACGGCTGGCCCTACTGCGTCGGGAACAACACCCCGTTCAACGACTACGACTTCGCGACGAAGACGTCGAAGGACAAGTTCGACTGCGCGAAACTCGTCAACGACTCCCCCAACAACACGGGTCTGCGCGAGCTGCCGCCCGCCAAGCCCGCGAACGTCTGGTACGCCTACTCCGATTCGAAGGAGTTCCCCGAACTAGGCACCGGCGGCGGTGCCCCGATGAGCGGTCCCGTCTACGACTACGACGCCGGCAACCCGTACAAGACCAAGTTCCCCGAGTACTTCGAGGGAAAGTGGTTCAACTACGAGCTGACACGGCAGTGGTTCAAGACGTTCTCGGTCCAGGAGAAGGACCAGACATTCACCGATCCGCGGTTCGAGCCCGCGAAGAAGGGTGATCTCCAGTCCATCAACACCATTTTCTCCGACATGAAGTGGAACCAGCCCTTCGACGCCGATTTCGGCCCTGACGGAGCGCTGTACGTCATCGACTTCGGGCTCGGCAGCGGCACGGGCCGCGGCGGCAGCAACGAAGGCTCCGGCATCTACCGCATCGACTACGTGGCGGACGGCCGGCTGCCCGACGCGCGGGCCGCGGCCACCCCGGACACCGGGCGCGCACCGCTCACCGTCACGTTCTCCAGCGAGGGCTCCGGCCTGCCGGACGGCAAGCCGGTCTCGTACGCCTGGGACTTCGACGGGAACGGCACCACCGACTCCACCGAAGCCGCCCCGACCCACACCTACACCAGGAACGGGCAGTTCACGGCCCGGTTGAAGGTGACGGGACCCGGTGGCCTCGAAGGGCTCGCCGTGCGGGACATCACGGTCGGCAACACCCGGCCGACCGTCACCATCCAGCAGCCGCCGAACGGCGGCACGTTCAGCTTCGGTGACACCATCCCCTTCACCGTCAAGGTCAAGGACCCCGAGGACAAGCAGATCGACTGCGCGCGGGTCGTGGTCCAGTCCCAGCTCGGGCACGACTCCCATCTGCACCCGCTGGACAACTACACCGGCTGCACGGGCGAGATCGTGACGGACGCGGGCGACAGCCACGGACCCGGCCAGAACCTGTACTACGGGATCACGGCCCAGTACGAGGACAAGGGCGCCGGTGACGTGCCCGCGCTGACCGGTTCCAGCTCGCTGACCCTGCGCACGTCCTTCCGCGAGGGCGAGCACCGCACCGCGACCGGCGGGGCGCACGGCGGTGTGGAGACCGGCTCCCGGACGGACGCGTCGGGCGGCAAGCGGCTCATCGAGATCGAGGACAAGGACTGGGTCTCCTTCGACCCCGTCCACCTCAAGGGCGTCGACTCGGTGACGGTGGGCGCCTCCTCCGGCGGCCTCGGCGGCGACGTCGAGTTCCGGGCCGGATCGCCCACGGACACCCTGCTCGGCAAGGTGACCGTGCCGAACACCGGCGGCTGGAGCAACTTCGTCTCGCCGACCACCACGCTGGCGAAGCACGACGGCACCACGAAGCTCTACGCCGTCTTCACCAACCCCGAGTGGACGGCCGACAAGCCGGACCTGCTGTCGGTGGACTGGCTGCGCTTCAACGGACCCGGCGTCGAGAAGCGGTCCGGCGCGCAGGTCACCCTCACCGCGGCCCCGGCGACCGGCGCACCGCCCCTCGCGGTCGGCCTCACCGGCAAGGTGAAGCTGCCCCCGGGACGCACCGCCGCCTCCTACCACTGGGACTACGGCGACAACTCCGCCCCGTCCGGCGGCACCGAGGGCCCGACCGCGCGGCACACCTACGCGCGCGCGGGGTCGTACACCGCCCATCTGACGGTGACCGACGACAAGGGCGACACGACGACCGGCGCGGTCCGGATCACGGCGAAGGCGGTACGACGATGAAGCCCGGACATGCCCCCGAAGGCTCGCGGCGCGCCTTTCTCCGTACGGCCCTCGGTACGTCGGTGGGGCTCACCGCCGCTGCCGGCGGGGCGGTGCCCGCGTGGGCCGGTGCGGGCCGCGGCAAGCACCGGCGCATTCCGCGCGGCGGCATCGGCATGCACCTCTACACGATGCGCGACGCGCTCGCGCGGGACTTCGCGGGCACGCTGGAACAGCTCGCGGAGATCGGCTACGCGACGGTGGGCGTCAGCGGCAGGCACGGGTACGACGCCGCGGCGATCCGGCGGATGCTGGACCGGGCGGGGCTGCGGGCGGTCCTTGAGCACATCGCCTATCCCACGCTGAGCGGCGACGGGCTGCCCCGGGCCCTCGACGATCTGCACGCTCTGGGCGCCGCCTGGCCGGTGGTGCCCAGCCTGCCGGGGGCCATGCACACCCCCGACGGCTTCCGGGAGGCGGCGCGGCAGTTCAACCGGATCGGCCTCGCCTCACGCGAGGCCGGTCTGGGTCCCGTCCTGTTCCACAACCACGGCTCCGACCATGTGGTGATGGACGGCCGGAGCCTGTACGACATCCTGCTCGCGGAGACCGATCCGCATCTGGTCGCCTTCGAGCTGGACGTGTACTGGGCCGAGAAGGGCGGTGGCACCAAGCCCGGGACGTACTTCCGGCGCCATCCGCGCCGCTTCCCCGCGCTGCACGTGAAGGACATGGCGGCCGACGGCGGCTTCGCCGACGTCGGTTCGGGGACGCTCGACTTCGCCGCGATGTTCGCCCACGCGCGCGTGGGCGGTGTCCGGCAGTGGCTGGTCGAGCACGACACCCCGGCGGACCCGTTCGCGACGGCACGCAACAGCTACGCCTATCTGGCGGCGCTGCGCTACTAGGGCCATCCGTCGGGATCAGTCGGGGCTCGCGGAGCCGAGCCGCTTGTAGAACAGCGTCGTCGGACGGAGGGCGCCCGCCGGGTCGGTCGCGTAGTCGGGGATCGACCCGGCCGGGGTCCAACCGGCCCCGCGGTAGAGCGTCTCCGCGGGGCCGCCGGTCTCGGTGTCCAGGACGAGCAGGGTCACGCCCGCGTCGGCCGCCGCCGCCTCTGCGGTGGCCAGGAGCGCGCGGGCGAGGCCCCGCCCGCGCGCCGACGGATGCACCATCAGCTTGACGATCTCGGCGCGGTGGCGGCCGTTGGGCTTGTCCGTGAAGGCGACACTCACGGTTCCCGCGACCCTTCCCGCGTCGAGCACGGCCCAGACGGCGAGGCCGCCCGCCTCGACCGCGCCGGAGCGCCCGCGCCACCAGTCGGCGGCCGTGGCGCCGTTCAGGTCCGCGAGGAAGCCGAGCGAGGCGCCGCCCCGCACGGTCGCGACGAGCAGGTCGGCGAGACCGTCCGCGTGGCCGACGAGCCCGGCGGCGTCCAGCCGCGTGACGCCCGCGTCCAGGCCGGTCGCGACTCCGATCCCGACAGCGGTCCCGACACCGGTCCCGACACCGGTCCCGGAGACCGTCACGGCTTCACCACCACCAGTACGTACCGCACGGCCTCCTCGCCAAGGCAGCGGAATCGCGACGCGCCCCACAGCCGGTAGCGCAGGCAGTCGCCGGTGCCCAGGGCGTGCGCCTCCCCCTGGACGGTGACCTCAAGGGCGCCTTCGAGCACCCAGATGTGCTGTTCGAGACCGGGCACGGGCGGCCGGTCGTACGCGATGTCCGCGCCCGGCTGGAGCCTGCCCTCGACCAGCTCGCCGCGCATGCCGATGTGCGGCGGCGACACGGACCAGCGCATGAACCCGGCGTCGTCGTCCGCCCAGACCGCCTGGTCGACGGCGCGCACGAGCTGCGCGGGCTCCGCCTCCACCTCGCTCAGGAGCTGCGACATCGTGCGTTCGTAGACGGCGCAGAGCCGGTTGAGGAGGGCGGCCGTGGGGCTGATCTCGGCGCGCTCGGCGCGGGAGAGGGTGGAGCGGCTGATGCCGCTCAGCTCGGACAACTCACCCAGGGACCAGCCGCGTTCGGCGCGCAGCTCGGCGAGCCGGGCGGCGAGGCGGGCGTCGACGCCTTCGTGCTCGTGAGCGTGTTCTGTGGAGGGCACGTCCATATCTGGCACGCTATCCCGCATCTGGGACGGCGGACAAGCGTGTTCCACTTCGTGGACGCCCGGTTCAGACGTCCGGTTCAATCGTGCGCCGATACCGCCCCCAGCAGCTCCCTGATCCGTCCCGACGCCGCGCGGAACTCGGGCGATGCGAGGGTGGCCGCGTAGTCGCGCTCGGCGGGCAGGCCGACGTCGACGATCTCCGTGACGGTGCCGGGGCGCGGGCTCATCACCACGACGCGGTCGGCGAGGTAGGCGGCCTCGGCGATCGAGTGCGTCACCAGGATCACCGTGGTGCCGGTCTCCCGCCAGATGCGGTTCAGCTCCACGTTCATGTGCTCGCGCGTGAGGGCGTCGAGGGCGCCGAACGGCTCGTCCATGAGGAGCACGGGCGGCTCGTGGAGCAGCGCCCTGCACAGCGCCACGCGCTGCTGCATGCCGCCGGACAGCTCGTGGGGGTAGGCGTCCTCGAACCCGGTGAGTCCGGTCATGCGGATCAGATCGTCGGCACGCGCGCGTGCCCGCTCCCCCGGGATCTTCCGCATCTCCGCCTGGAGGAGGATGTTGCGCCGCGCCGAGCGCCAGTCAAGGAGGGCGGCGCGCTGGAAGACGTAGCCGATGTCGCGCCGGGGGCCGCGCACCCGTTCGCCGCCGAGGAGCACCTCGCCCGCCGACGGCGCGAGCAGTCCGGCGACCAGTTTGAGCAGCGTGGACTTGCCGCATCCCGAGGGTCCGACGATCGCGACGAACTCGCCCTCCGCGATGTCGAGCGAGACCCCGCGCAACGCGGTGACGTCCTTCTTCTTCGTACGGAAGCGGACGTCGACCTCGTCCACCCGTACGGCGGGCGCCACCGCCGAGGCGAGGGTGCCGCCCTTCTCCCGTACCGCCTGGTCCTTGAGCGCCGCGTCGTCAGGCGTGCCCGCCCTCATCCCTTGACTCCCTTGGCCGCGTCCCAGTACTCCGCGACGGGCCTGGGGTTCTTGACCATGCCCGCCTCCGAGAAGACCTCGATGGTCTGTTTCCAGTCCGCCTCCGTGTTGGCGCCCGGCGCCTTCCCCTTGGTGGCGTCGGTGTGCAGCAGGGTGAGGGTCGTCCTGAACTGCTCGGCGAGGACGTCCTTCGGCGGGAGCTGTGCGGAGGCGCCCTCCATGGCGGCCACCGCGGGCCCCGGGCTCTTCTCCGCCGCCGCCCACGCCTCGCTCACCGCGGCGGCCATCCGCTCGGCCAGGTCGCCCCTGCCCCGGAGGGTCCTGGCGCCCACGATGAGGCCGTTGGAGTAGAAGTTCAGGCCGTGCTCGGAGAAGCGCAGATAGGAGACGTCCTTCTCGGCCTTGCTGCGCATGGTCGGCCCCTGGTCGCTCGCGTAGCCGAGCAGGGCGTCCGTCTTGCCGGAGATCACCGCGGCGATCTTGCCCGCCGGGTCAGTGTTCTGGACCTTGACGTCGGAGGCGTCCATGCCGTTCTTCTGGAGGAAGATCGGGAAGGTCTTGGTGAGCGCGTCGCCCGCCGTGCCCGCGATCGTCTTGCCCTTCAGGTCACCGGGCGAGGTGACGTCCTCGGAGGTGAAGGACTGCACGGACGCCGGGGTGGTCTGGAGGAACACCCCGAGGCTCTTCACCTGCACCCCCTGGTCCACGCCCGCGAGGACGGCCGGGGTGTCGGCCCAGCCGAAGTCGGTCTGTCCGGCGGCGGTGGCCTGCACGGTCTTCTGCGAGCCCTGGCCCGCCCTGATCTCCAGGTCGATGCCGTGCTTCTCGAAGATCTTCCGCTTCTCGCCGTAGTAGAACGGCGCGTGCTCGCCGTACGGGTACCAGTTGAGCGTCAGCGTCACCCGGTCCAGCTTCTCGCCGGAGTCGCTGACGCTCGTCTTCTCGTCGCCGCCACAGGCCGTGGCGGCCGTCGCGACGAGCGCCAGGGGGACGAGGCCGGTGAGGAGTCTGCGCGCGTGCATGGGTACGGCCCTTCTCGCGTACGGCGGGACATGGCGGGGCAGCGGGCGTTCAGTACGTGGCGGCCGGGTCCCTGCGGCCCGCGTGCCAGGGAAGGAGCAGCTTCTCGGCGATCTCGACGAGTACGAAGAGCACCACGCCGATCAGGGACATCACGAGCAGCCCCGCGAAGAGCATGGGGGTGTCGAGGTTGCCGTTGGCCTGGAGGATGACGTAGCCGAGGCCTTCGTCGGCGCCGACGAACTCGCCGACGACCGCGCCGGTGACCGCGAGCGTGACGGCCACCTTGAGGCCGGAGAAGAGGTGCGGGAGCGACGCGGGGAAGCGGATCTTCAGGAAGGTCTGCCACGGGCGCGCGCCCATCGTCGCGGAGAGCTGGAGCATCTCCGGATCGACGGCCTTGAGGCCGGTCACCATCGAGATCACGACGGGGAAGAAGGCGATCAGGACGGCGATGAGGATCTTCGGCGTCACCCCGAAGCCGAGCCAGACCACGAACAGCGGGGCGATGGCGATCTTCGGCACGACCTGGGCGAAGAGGAGGATGGGGTAGAGGGTCTTCTCGACCGTCGTCGAGGCGACCATGAGGACGGCGGAGACGATGCCGACGGCGACCGCGAGGACGAACCCGAGCAGGGTCTCGTACGTGGTGACCCAGCTGTGCTGCCAGAGGTAGCCGGGCTTGTCGAGGACCACGTCGAGGGTCGCGCCCGGCGAGGGCACCAGGTACGCCTCGACCATCTCGGTGGCCGCGATCAGCCACCAGGCGCCGAAGCAGACGAGCAGGAGCGCCAGCGGGCGCCAGCTCTTCTCGGCCATGCCGGCCGTGCGCTTACCGATACCGGGACGGCGCCGCGGGGCGACTCCGGCCGTCTTCACGGGGGCGGGAGCCGGTGTGGACAGTGCGCTCTTCACAATGAACTCCCCTGGGAGAAAGCGCTTTCTGGCCGTGCGTCGGTCACGCTAATGACTGGCTGAGCACAGGGTCAATAGGGCGAACCCGAGATTTGCGGGGGGTGTGTGGTGGG
>NZ_JASKYR010000291.1:0-9007 GCF_041028215.1 Streptomyces flavofungini | reverse complement strand
GAGCCCTCAAGGTGGGGTTCTCATACATGAACATCAAGCGCCGTTCTGAACACGCGTGTTGGCCCGTGATCATAAGTACGGACCACTCCACCGTCAAGGCGTGCGACAGCGCCGATCCCCCCGGGGCGCCCCGTACGGTCCAGAACCGTGAACTCGTCGCCGGAATCGCACAGCGTGGGCGGACACGTCTGTGGCCCGCAGCGGTCCGGACGAACCGGAACCACTACGGGCCACAGGGAAGTCGAGCTTGCGGGGCCCTGGAGGTCAGCGCACCTCGGTGATCTCGGGGCCGCGCTGGAGCTGGCCCATGCCGCCCGCGAAGCGCGAGCCCTCCTGCTGCTCCTCCTTGACGCCCTCGGCGACCATCTGCGCGTCGTCGGGCAGCTTCAGGACGATCGGGTCGCGGGGCGCCATCGGGCCCTCGCCGCGCACCACGACGGTGTCCCGGAAGATCTGCTCCAGGAGCCCGGCGGTCCCGGGCTGCACCGCGCCCTGGCCGGAGATCACACCGCGCAGGAACCAGCGCGGTCCGTCGACGCCGATGAAGCGCACGACCTGCACGCCGCCCGTGCCGTCCGGGAGCTGCACCGGGACCTGGGCACGCAGCTCCCAGCCGAGCGGGCCCTCGACCTCGTCGATCACACCGCCCTGCTGGGTGATGCCGGTGGCGATCTCCTCGCGGACCTCGCCCCAGATGCCCTCCTTCTTCGGGGCGGCGAAGCCCTGGAGCTGGATGGCGCTGTCCTGGAGCACGACGGTGGCCGCGACGATCGCGTCGCCCGCGACCTCCACCCGCAGCTCCATGCCCTCGACCCCCGGCACGAAGAGCCCGCCGAGGTCCACGCGGCCCTCGCCGGGCTCACGCACCTCGGAGATGTCCCAGGGACCGTCGGGACGGGGCTCCGGTTCGAGCCTCACGCGCGAGGGCGCGGCGTCGGCCGAGTCGTCGGCCACGCTGTCGACGACCTGCTCGTCCGCGCCCGCCGCGTCCTCGGCGGCACTGTCCTTCTTGCGACGTCCGAACACGTCACTGTCCTTCCCGGTCGGATACGACCGATGCGTATCGATTCCCACCCGTTTGTTCGCCCGCGCTCTCGCGCGGGACCACGCCCGTACGCTCGCCCGAGCCGACGCCCACGGCGGCATGGCCGCCGGTGGACCCGAAGCCCCCCTCGGCCCGTGCCGATACGGGAAGCTCCGCCACCTCCTGGAAGCGCACCTTCTCGACCCGCTGGACCACCAGTTGGGCAATCCGGTCGAAACGCTCGAACCGCACGCTCTCGCGCGGGTCGAGATTCACCACGATCACCTTGATCTCTCCACGGTACCCGGCATCCACCGTCCCCGGGGCATTCACCAGAGCGACACCGCAGCGTGCTGCGAGCCCGGAACGGGGGTGCACGAAGGCCGCGTACCCCTCCGGGAGCGCGATCGACACTCCGGTGGGCAGCACGGTCCGTTCGCCGGGCGCGAGGTCGCGGGCCTCGGTCGTCCGCAGATCGGCGCCCGCGTCACCCGGCTGCGCGTACCCGGGCAGCGGGACGTCGGGGTCGACGCGCCGGATGAGCACGGGCAGCTCGGCCGGTCCTTCGGCGGGGGCAGGGGACGTCACGGGTTCACCTCGAAGGCGCGGGAGCGCCGGATCTGGTCCGGGTCGTTCATGGCCGCCTGGATCTCCTCCTGGCGGCCGTTGTCGATGAAGTGGTCGACCTTCACCTCGATGAAGAGGGCGTCGGCGCGGACCGCCACGGGCCCGTCGGGGCCGCCGATCCGGCCGGTGGCGGTCGAGTAGATCTTCCGTCCGGCGACGGCGGTGACCTCGGCCTCCAGGAAGAGCACGGTGCCCAGCGGCACCGGCCGCACGAAGTCGGTCTCCAGGCGGCCGGTCACGGCGATCACCCGCAGCAGCCAGTTCAGCGAGCCGAGCGTCTCGTCGAGCGCGGTGGCGAGGACGCCGCCGTGGGCGAGCCCCGGCGCACCCTGATGCGCCTCGCGCACGGTGAACTCGGCGGTGATCGCCACACCCTCCCCGGCGCGCGCCGCCAGGTGCAGTCCGTGCGCCTGCCCGCCGCCACAACCGAAACAGTGTTCGTAGTGGGCGCCGATGAGCTCGCCGGGGGCGGGCGCGTCCGGATGGCGTACGGGCGCTATGGCCTCGGCCGGGGGCTTCAGAGCTGCTGATGTACCACTCACAGGCGCAGACCTTACCTCCGCGTCAGCCGGTCGGCGCACCGTGCCAAGCTAGGTTCCATGCAGCCTTACGAAGAACGCCTGACCGCACCCCGCTCCTGGTGGCTCATCTCGGTGCTGGTGGGCGTCGCGGTGGCCCTGGTCATGCTGCCGTTCGGCACCCTGCCGGTCCTGGGCGGCCTGGTCGGCGGCACGGCCGTCGCGGCGGTCGTCACCAGCGCGTACGGCTCGGTGCGCATTCGCGTGGTGGCGGGCTCACTGGTCGCGGGAGAGGCGAAGATCCCGGTGTCGGCCCTCGGTGACGCGGAGGTCCTGAACGGCGAGGAGACGCGCGCCTGGCGCACCTACAAGGCCGATCCGCGCGCCTTCATGCTGCTGCGCGCCTACATCCCGACGGCCCTGCGCGTGAACATCACCGACCCACAGGACCCGACTCCCTACGCGTACATCTCCACGCGGCACCCGGAGGCGCTCGCGAAGGCCCTGGAGTCGGTACGGAACAACGCCTGACGTCTGCGGCTCAGGCTCCGCGGCTCAGGCTCCGAGCTCTCTGGGGAACTCGCCGGACGGCAGCGCGTCGGAGGGCGTCTCAAGAGGCGGCAGCTCCCGCAGGGCGCTCCACGGCACCTGCGTCCTGCGCAGATCCTCCCGGACCCGCGCGGCCAGCTTCTTGGTGTCCCGGCGGTTCATGACCGCCCCGACCGCGGCGCCGACCATGAACGGCATCAGGTTCGGCAGGTTCCGGACCATCCGCTTCATGATCTGCTGGCGCAGCTCGCGCTTGACCTGCCCGCCCAGCGCCACGTTCAGCGTCGACGGCTTGCCCACGTCGACGCCGCGCTCCTCCGTCCACGCGGTCAGATAGGCCGTGCTGCGCTGGGCGAGGGTGCCCTCGGGCCGCCGGCCATAGACCTCGTGCAGTTCGGCGATCAGCTTCAGTTCGATGGCGGCGACGCCGGTGATCTCCGCCGCGAGTTCGGCGGGCATCGCGGGCGGCACCGGGAGCATCGCGGCGGCGCCCACTCCCGCGCCCACGGTGGACGAGGCGTTGGCGGCACCGGCGATGAGCTTGTCTGCGAGCTGCTCGGGACCGAGGTCCGGGAACTGCTTGCGGAGGGTCGCCAGGTCGCGGACCGGGACCCGTGGGGCGATGTCGATGACCCGGTCGGCGAGATAGCCGATCCCGGCCCTGGCGCCGCGCCCGCCCTTGCGCACGCCTTCCTTCATCCCGTCCGCGACGGCGGCAACACGGCCCTTGGCCCCGGCTCTCCGGGCGACCTCGGACCCCTTGTCGTCCGCCGTCCCGTCCGACGCGAGGGTGAGGGCGTCCGCTGATCCGAGCGAGGCTGATCCACTGGGGGAAGAGCCTCGCCCGTCGTCACGCACGCCGTCGCCCGTGGCGCCGGCTTCGTCCGCTCCACGCCTGCGGAAGCGGCGCTTCCTGGACGGGGTCGAGCCAGTCATTGGCCGACCCCGCCTCAGTCGCAGTCGCGGCAGATCGGCTGGCCGTTCTTCTCGCGGGCCAGCTGGCTGCGGTGGTGGACCAGGAAGCAGCTCATGCAGGTGAACTCGTCCTGCTGCTTCGGGAGCACGCGCACGGCGAGCTCCTCGTTGGACAGGTCCGCGCCGGGCAGCTCAAGGCCTTCGGCGGCCTCGAATTCGTCGACGTCTACAGCCGAGGTCGACTTGTCGTTCCGCCGCGCCTTCAGTTCCTCGATGCTGTCCTCGTTGACATCATCGTCGGTCTTGCGTGGGGTGTCGTAGTCCGTTGCCATTGTCGCTCTCCCCCTCTGGGTGTCTGCGGTGTCTCAGCGCACGTAACGCGTGAGGAGCCGGACTTGTGCCCGACCCGAGGCGGAGATTTTGCCTCACATCAAGGTCTGTTACTCAATCGACACCCAACCGCACCCCTGAAGAGGCGATGGGTTGGATGGCGATGGGGACCGTACACGGTCCGAATGTCGCACTTCACGGGCGTCACCCCGTGTACTTCCCGTGATCAGGACCCCCGAAAACCCGGATTTTCCCGGCTTTCCGGCGACTTTCGTGATCACAGAGAGTAGATGGCCAAAAAATCGACCCTGTGATCGATCGCACACGGCCTCCCCGGGAACGGCTCCCGAAAATTCCGCGTAAAGCGAACACGTACACGT
Source organism: Streptomyces flavofungini (assembly GCF_041028215.1). Classification (GTDB taxonomy): domain Bacteria; phylum Actinomycetota; class Actinomycetes; order Streptomycetales; family Streptomycetaceae; genus Streptomyces; species Streptomyces flavofungini_B. The sequence continues at coordinate 4,664 of NZ_JASKYR010000291.1, read as the reverse complement.
GTCCGCGGCACCTCCTCAGATGGGCAGGGTGACGCGCATCACGAGCCCTCCCCCTTCGCGCGGCTCCGCGATGATACGGCCCCCGTGGGCCCGCGCGACCGACCGGGCGATCGACAGGCCGAGCCCGACGCCCTTGTCGCTGCCCGTCCGCTCGGTGCGCAGCCTGCGGAACGGCTCGAAGAGGTTGTCGATCTCGTACGCGGGCACCACGGGCCCCGTGTTGGTGACCAGCAGCACCGCCTGGCCGTGCTGCGCCTCCGTGGTGACCTCGACCCAGCCCTCGTCCGGCACGTTGTACCTGACGGCGTTCTGGACGAGGTTCAGGGCGATGCGCTCCAGGAGGACGCCGTTGCCCTGGACGACGGCCGCGCCGCGCTCACCGCGTATCTCCACGCCCTTGGCGTCGGCCTCGGCGAGGACCTGGTCGACGGCGCGGTCGGCGACCTCGGCGAGGTCGACCGGCTTGCGCTCGACGATCTGGTTGTCGCTGCGGGCGAGCAGCAGCAGGCCCTCCACGAGCTGCTCACTGCGCTCATTGGTGGCGAGCAGCGTCTTGCCGAGCTGATGGAGCTCCGGCGGCGCCCCCGGGTCGGAGAGATGCACCTCAAGGAGCGTGCGGTTGATCGCCAGCGGGGTGCGCAGCTCGTGCGAGGCATTGCCCACGAACCGCTGCTGCGCCGTGAAGGCCCGCTCCAGGCGGTCCAGCATCTCGTCGAAGGTGTCGGAGAGTTCCTTCAGCTCGTCGTCCGGACCGTCGAGCTCGATCCGCCGGGTCAGGTCGGTGCCCGCCACCCTGCGGGCGGTACGGGTGATGCGGCCGAGCGGCGAGAGCACACGGCCCGCCATCGCGTATCCGAACGCGAAGGCGATCACGGCGAGACCGAGCAGGGCGAGCAGGGAGCGGCTGAGGAGGTTGTCGAGGGCGTTCTGGCGCAGGTCGTTGACGCAGGTGTTCAGCGCGGCGTTGACCTGGTCGGCGGGGACACGGGTGCCGGTCGGCAGGTTGTGGCACGTGTCGCTGCTGACCTTGGAGCCGCCCTCGATGGTGAACGGCAGCTGACTGCCGACGTTGAGCGCCTGCGCGGCGAGCAGATAGATGATCGAGAGCAGCAGGATGCCCGCGATCAGGAACATGCCGCCGTACAGCAGCGTGAGGCGTATCCGGATCGTGGGCCGCAGCCACGGGAAGGGCGGTTCGACCTTCCTCGGGTCCCACGTGGGCTTCGGTGGCGCGGCTGGTGGCGCCGGGGTCGAGGCCACCGCCGGTCAGATCCGGTAGCCCGAGCCGGGGACCGTCACGATGACGGCGGGCTCGCCGAGCTTGCGGCGCAGGGTCATGACGGTCACCCGGACGACGTTCGTGAACGGGTCCGTGTTCTCGTCCCAGGCCTTTTCGAGGAGCTGCTCCGCGGAGACGACCGCGCCCTCGCTGCGCAGCAGCACCTCCAGGACGGCGAACTCCTTGGGGGCGAGCTGGATCTCCCTGCCGTCGCGGAAGACCTCGCGGCGGTTGGGGTCGAGCTTGATCCCGGCGCGTTCGAGGACCGGCGGCAACGGCACGCTCGTACGCCGTCCGAGGGCACGCACGCGTGCCGTGAGCTCGCTGAACGCGAAGGGCTTGGGCAGATAGTCGTCGGCGCCGATCTCCAGGCCCTCGACGCGGTCGCTGACATCGCCCGACGCGGTCAGCATCAGAACGCGGGTCGGCATGCCGAGCTCGACGATCTTGCGGCAGACGTCGTCGCCGTGCACGAGCGGGAGGTCCCGGTCGAGCACCACGACGTCGTAGTCATTGACGCCGATGCGCTCCAGGGCGGCCGCCCCGTCGTACACGACGTCGACGGCCATGGCCTCCCGGCGCAGTCCGGTGGCCACCGCATCGGCGAGCAGCTGCTCGTCCTCGACGACGAGTACGCGCACGTCGCTGTCCTTCCTCTGTGCCCCTGCGGGCAGGTCTGTCTGGGGTAGGGCTCCATCCTGCCCCTTTCGGCCATAAACCGGCTGTAAGGCGGCCTCACCCCCGGGGAATGCCGGATTTTCTCGTGCGGTTGAGGTTTCTGCGGCACCGAGCGGGGGGAGGACGGGCTTACACCCGCGATCACGCTTTGTATGTGGCGTGCCACCACCCGCTTACTCCAGGGCGGCGTTAAGACGTGATCGCCCCTTCTTGAGGGCACACCCCCGTGCCATCGACCCACGACCCAGCCGAGGGGGCGCAACCATGGACGCATTCACCGCAGGTCTTCTGCAGCGCATAAAGGCCACGGAGTCCGACCTCACGATGGCCCGTGAGACGGGAGACGACTTCCTTGCCGAGGTCGAGCAGGCGGAGCTGGAAGATCTGCACCGCCTGGCCGCCGAGCACGGCGTCGAGGTAAACGCACTGCACGCCTGACGCCGCCCGCCCGACACATCACTGACGCACCACGCGCGCGAGCCCCGGTACCTGTGGACGAGGTGCCGGGGCTCTCGCGTGCCCGCGCGACGGCGGGAACGCCGGGCCGGGTCGTGCCGGACCCGGGCTCAGTCGTGCCAGGCCCCGAAGTCCTCCAGGAGGCCCTGGAGCGCCTCGAAGAGGCCGGGCGGGGCCGCGATGGCCAGCTCGCCGGAGAGGCGCTCTCCGGGGCGGCCACCGGTCAGCGCGCCCGCTTCCCTGGCGACGAGGTCGCCCGCCGCGAAGTCCCAGGGGTTGAGCCCCCGCTCGTAGTACGCGTCGAGGCGGCCGGCCGCGACGTCGCACAGGTCGATCGCGGCCGAACCGGCCCGCCGGATGTCCCGCACCCGCGGGATGAGCCGCCGGGCCACCTCGGCCTGCTGGACGCGGCGCTCGGTGAGGTAGCCGAAGCCGGTGCCGACCAGGGCCTGCTCGAACGGCGGAGCGGGACGCACGCGCGTGGGCTCGTCGTTGAGGAAGGCGCCCTCGCCGAGGACCGCGCGGCTCGTCTCCCCGCGCACCGGCGCGTGCACCACGCCGACCAGCGTCTCGCCGTCCTTGCGGGCGGCGATGGACACCGACCAGTCGGGACGGCCGTACAGGTAGTTGACCGTGCCGTCGATGGGGTCGACGACCCACTGCACGCCGCTGGTGCCCTCGGAGCTCGCGCCCTCCTCGCCGAGCACTCCGTCGTCGGGCCTGTGCTCGCCGAGGAAGCCGGTGATCAGCTCCTCGGAGGCCAGGTCCATCTCGGTGACGACGTCGACGGCACTGCTCTTGGTGGCGGCCACGCCCAGGTCGGCGGGGCGGCCGTCGCGCAGGAAGGCCCCGGCCCGGTGCGCGGCCTCCACGGCGACCTCGAGCAGCTCGGCCTTCAGCGCCTTCAGCGGGTCAGTCATGGTGATCTTCGTACTCCTTGTGTCCGGCGGTGTCGGGAGTGGTGCGTGCGTGCGGCTCGTGGGACCTGCGCGTACGGGCCGTCGGCCCTGGGCGTGCGGGTCGTCGGGCCTACGCGTACGGGCTGTCGGCGCCCGCCGCCGCGGGCCGGGGCGAGCGGGCCGGGCAGCAGCCCACCGGACACACGTCGTGGCTTGCGCCGAGCGCCCCCAGGGCGCAGGGGGTGACCTCGGCGCCGCTCTCGCGCGCGGCGCGCTCCAGGACCAGCTCCCTGACCGCCGCGGCGAACCGCGGGTCGGCGCCGACGGTCGCCGAGCGCCGCACCGGAAGGCCGAGGTCCGCCGCCTTGGCCTTGGCCTCGGTGTCCAGGTCGTACAGGACCTCCATGTGGTCCGAGACGAAGCCGATGGGGACCATGACCACCGCGGGGGCCCCGGCGGCGTGCCGCTCCTCCAGGTGGTCGCAGATGTCGGGCTCCAGCCACGGGATGTGCGGGGCGCCGCTGCGCGACTGGTAGACGAGCTGCCAGGGGTGCTCGGTGCCGGTCTCCTCGCGGACCGCGTCGGCGATCAGCCGGGCCACGTCCAGGTGCTCCTTGACGTACGCCCCGCCGTCGCCGTGCTGCTCGACCGGTCCCGAGGTGTCCGCCGCGCTGTCCGGGATGGAGTGCGTCGTGAACGCCAGGTGCGCGCCGTCCCGCACGTCCTCGGGAAGTTCGGCGAGGGACTTCAGGACACCGTCGATCATGGGGCGCACGAAGCCCGGGTGGTTGAAGTAGTGCCGCAGCTTGTCGACGCGCGGCGGCTCGATGCCCTCCGCCTCCAGGGCCGCGAGCGAGTCCGCGAGGTTCTCGCGGTACTGGCGGCAGCCCGAGTACGAGGCGTAGGCGCTGGTGGCGAGGGTGAGGACGCGACGGCGGCCGTCGCGGGCCAGCTCCCGCAGGGTGTCGGTGAGGTACGGCGCCCAGTTGCGGTTGCCCCAGTAGACCGGCAGGTCGAGGCCGTTCTCGGCGAAGTCCTTGCGCAGGGCGTCGAGCAGGGCGCGGTTCTGTTCGTTGATGGGGCTGACGCCGCCGAACAGGAAGTAGTGCTGCCCCACCTCCTTGAGCCGCTCCTTGGGGATGCCGCGTCCGCGTGTCACGTTCTCCAGGAACGGGACGACGTCGTCTGGGCCTTCTGGACCGCCGAACGAGAGCAGCAGCAGGGCGTCATAGGGAGTGGGATCGAGCGCATCGGACATGTATCCGATCCTCCCACCCGCCACCGACAGCCAGGGAAAGGGGCTCGCCGAGCACCCGGAATCCGTGCCTCCGCACCTGCGGAGCCCGTCCCGG
>NZ_JASKYR010000290.1:0-8594 GCF_041028215.1 Streptomyces flavofungini | reverse complement strand
GGTCCTTGGGGGTGGGCACGCCCTTGCCCGCGGGGCCGCGGTGTTCGGCGGGCTCCTGGCCGTTGGCCGCGGTGTCGGCGGCGTGTGCGGCGGGGGCCTCCTCCTCGGCGCGCTGCGCGGCGGCGGCGAGGGCGGACTCCGGGAGCGGTGCGGAGAGGATGGCGGCGATCTCGGGGCGCGGCACGGGCGGCGGCGCGCAGATGCCGGTCAGCTCCTTGGGGCGGACGGCCTTGGTGATCCAGGCCCGGTCGAGCACGCGCCGCTCGTCGGCCTCGGCGACCAGGTCCTCGGACTGGTTGTAGTCCCCGTCGGCGGCCTGTACGGCCCAGAGGTGGACGGCGACGCCGTGTTCCTTGGCCGCCATCATGCCGGGCAGCAGATCGCCGTCACCGGTGACGAGCACGACGTCGGAGCAGGCGCGGTTGCGGGCCAGTTCGGTCAGCTCGGCGTGCATGGCGGCGTCCACGCCCTTCTGCGCCCAGCGGCCGTCGCTGCGGGTCAGGGCGCCCAGGCGGACCGTCACACGGGGCATCACGCGCAGCCGGCGGTGCTCGGGCTGGGGCACGCGGTCGGGGGCTCCGTCGAACCAGTAGATGCGCAGCAGGGGGCGTTCGGTGTCGGCCTCGGCGCGTTCGCGCAGGCCCTGGATCAGGGCGGTGTGATCGACGGTGATCCGGGACCTGGACGGTTCTCCCGCGAGGAGACTCGCGGCCGCGCCCAGCAGATACCCGGCGTCCACCAGGACGATGCAGCGGTCCACGCGATCCACCCTCTTTCCCTGGAGATTCCCTGGCGTTCTCGGAAGTTCCTGAAAAGTGCCCGGAGGTTCCTGGACGTTCCCTCGAAGGCCCACGAACACACCCTGTGACGACAACGAATCAGGGTTGCGGGTCCGCGTCGGGTTTTCCTCCGAGTCTGCCCGACCCGGCGAAGGTAAACGGGCGGAACTCGATCTTCGGCGTGGCGCATCCACGCTTCCCTCACGGACGGCACCCATCACGCAGGGTAATTCTCCGACATGCGCGCATTGTCCGCCCATGTGAATCTGAACGCGTCATGGCCCCCAGATCCCCCTCAGGAGGAAGATCACCATGGCCAAGAACAAGAATCGCAAGCAGGGCGCCCAGCAGGACCGCACGTCGCAGGCCGAGCGGGCCTCGGAGCAGGCCAGGTCGTCCGCGACGGAGGCCCAGTCCTCGATGGAGTCGCAGGCCCAGGGCAGCCCGGCTGATGTTGCCCGTAAGCACCAGCGTCGCTTCGGCCACAACTGACGGCCGCGCAGGCACCGAGAAGGGGCGCACCCGATGCGGGTGCGCCCCTTTCGTCGTCTCGCGCGCCCTCTGGGGGGCTGCGGATCAGCCCGCCAGGCAGGACGGGCCGAGCAGCACCTTCAGGTCGCCGAAGAGGGCCGGGTCGGGCTTGACGCGGTGCCGGTCGAGCCGCAGCACCGTGGTCTTCTGGGCGCCCTGGAGCTTGATCCGCACCTCGCTGTTGCCGCGGTGGTGGCTGAGCACCTCGCCGAGGCGGGTGATCATCGGCGGGCTCACCTTGACCGTGGGGATGGTGATCACCACGGGCGCGTTGGTGCCCGCGTTCGACAGGTCGGGGACCTGCATCTCCATCGCGACCAGCCGGGGCACGTCCTCGCGCTTGTCGAGGCGGCCCTTGACGAAGACGACGGCGTCCTCGACCAGCTGCGTCGACACCAGCTGGTAGGTGGCGGGGAAGAACATGCACTCGATGGAGCCCGCCAGGTCCTCGACGGTGGCGATGGCCCAGGCATTGCCCTGCTTGGTCATCTTGCGCTGGAGGCCGGAGATGATGCCGCCGATGGTGACGACCGAGCCGTCGGAGAAGTCGCCTCCGGTGAGCTGGCCGATGCCCGCGTCGGCCTTGTCCGAGAGCACGTGCTCCAGGCCGAAGAGCGGGTGGTCGGAGACGTACAGACCGAGCATCTCGCGCTCCTGGGCGAGCAGGTAGGTCTTCTCCCACTCGTCCTCGGAGAACTCCACGTCGAGCCCGAAGCCCGGCTCGTCGCCGCCGGTCTCGTCGCCCATGCCGCCGAAGAGGTCGAACTGCCCCTCGGCCTCCTTGCGCTTGACCGCCACCACATTGTCGATCATCGGTTCGTACTGCGCGGTGAGGCCCTTGCGGGTGTGGCCCATGGTGTCGAAGGCGCCGGCCTTGATCAGCGACTCCGTGGTGCGCTTGTTGCAGGCGGTCGCCTCGACCTTGTCCAGGTAGTCGGGGAAGGAGGAGAACTTCCCCTTCGCCTTGCGCGAGCGGATGATCGACTCGACCACGTTCGTGCCGACGTTGCGCACGGCCTCCAGGCCGAAGAGGATCTCGTCGTCGCCCTGGGCGGCGAAGTTGTGCACCGACTCGTTCACGTTCGGCGGGAGCACCTTGATGCCCATGCGGCGGCACTCGTTCAGATAGACGGCCGACTTGTCCTTGTCGTCCTTGACCGAGGTCAGCAGGGCGGCCATGTACTCGGCGGGGTAGTTCGCCTTCAGGTAGGCGGTCCAGTAGGTGACCAGGCCGTACGCGGAGGAGTGCGCCTTGTTGAACGCGTATCCGGCGAAGGGGACCAGGACGTCCCACAGGGCCTGGATCGCCGCGTCGGAGTAGCCGTTCTTCCGGGCGCCCGCCTGGAAGAGGACGAAGTTCTTCTCCAGCTCCTCGGGCTTCTTCTTGCCCATCACGCGGCGCAGGATGTCGGCCTCGCCGAGCGAGTACCCGGCGACGATCTGGGCGGCCTTCTGCACCTGCTCCTGGTACACGATGAGGCCGTAGGTCAGGCCGAGCGTCTCCTTCAGGGGCTCTTCGAGCTCCGGGTGGATCGGCGTGATCTCCTGGCGGCCGTTCTTGCGCTCGGCGTAGTTCGTGTGCGAGTTCATGCCCATCGGGCCCGGCCGGTAGAGGGCCGAGACGGCGGAGATGTCCTCGAAGTTGTCGGGCTGCATCTGGCGGAGCAGCGAGCGCATCGGGCCGCCGTCGAACTGGAAGACGCCGAGCGTGTCACCGCGGCAGAGCAGCTCGAAGGTCTTGGGGTCGTCGAGGGGGAGCGAGAGCATCTCCAGGTCGATGCCCTTGTCATTGCGCACCATCTTGACGGCGTCGTCCATGATGGTGAGGTTGCGCAGGCCCAGGAAGTCCATCTTGAGCAGGCCGAGCGACTCGCACTGGGGATAGTCCCACTGCGTGATGGTCACGCCGTCGGTGTGCCGGACCCAGATCGGCGCGTGGTCGACGATCGGCTCGCTGGACATGATCACGCCGGCCGCGTGCACACCCATCTGCCGGACCAGGCCCTCCACGCCCTTGGCGGTGTCGATGACCTTCTTCACGTCCGGTTCGTTCTCGTACATCCCCCGGATCTCGCCCGCCTCGCTGTAGCGCGGGTGCTTGGGGTCGGTGATGCCGGAGAGGTCGATGCCCTTGCCGAGGACGTCGGCGGGCATCGCCTTGGTGAGGCGGTCGCCCATCGCGTACGGATAGCCGAGCACGCGCGCGGAGTCCTTGATGGCGTTCTTCGCCTTGATCTTGCCGTACGTACCGATCATGGCGACCTTGTCGGCGCCGTACTTCTCGGTCACGTACCTGATCACCTCGACGCGCCGACGCTCGTCGAAGTCGATGTCGACATCGGGCATGGAGACGCGCTCGGGGTTGAGGAACCGCTCGAAGATCAGGCCGTGCGTGATCGGGTCGAGGTCGGTGATGCCCATGGCGTACGCCACGATCGAACCGGCGGCGGAGCCTCGGCCGGGGCCGACCGCGATGCCGTTGTTCTTGGCCCACATGATGAAGTCGGCGACGACCAGGAAGTACCCCGGGAACCCCATCTGGATGATGATGTCCATCTCGTACTCGGCCTGCTTCTGCCGGTCCTCGGGGACGCCGCCCGGGTAGCGGCGCTCCATGCCGCGGCGGACCTCCTCCTGGAACCAGGTGACCTCGGTGAAGCCCTCCGGGATGTCGAACTTCGGCATCAGGTCGCGCTTCTCGAACATGCCGGTGGTGTCGATCTGCTCGGCCACCAGGAGCGTGTTGCGGCAGCCCTCCTGCCAGGCGTCGGAGGAGTCGATGGCGTACATCTCGTCCGTCGACTTCAGGTAGTAGCCGGTGCCGTCGAAGCGGAAGCGGTCCGGGTCGGAGAGGTTCTTGCCGGTCTGGATGCAGAGCAGGGCGTCGTGGGCCACCGACTCGTGCGCGTACGTGTAGTGCGAGTCGTTGGTCACCAGCGGCGGGATGCCGAGCTTCTTGCCGATCTCCAGGAGTCCGTCGCGGACCCGGCGCTCGATCTCGATGCCGTGGTCCATCAGCTCCAGGAAGTACCGGTCCTTGCCGAAGATCTCCTGGTACTCGGCGGCCGACTTCAGCGCCTCGTCGAACTGGCCGAGCCGCAGCCGTGTCTGGAGCTCGCCCGAGGGGCAGCCGGTGGAGGCGATCAGCCCCTCGGACCACTGGGAGATGGTCTCCTTGTCCATGCGCGGCCACTTCTGGAGCCAGCCCTCCGCGTACGCGTCCGAGGAGAGCCGGAACAGGTTGTGCAGGCCCGTCTGGTTCGCCGCCCAGATCGTCTTATGCGTATAACCACCCGAACCGGACACGTCGTCGCGCTTCTGATGCGGCTGGCCCCACTTGATCTTCCGCTTGTTGCGGCGCGACTCCGGGGCGACATACGCCTCGATGCCGATGATCGGCGTCACGCCCGCCTTCTGCGCCGAGTGGAAGAAGTCGTACGCCCCGTGGAGGTTGCCGTGGTCGGACATGGCGATGTGCGTCATGCCCATTTCATTGGCCGCGGTGAACATGTCCTTGAGCCGCGCGGCACCGTCAAGCAGCGAGTACTGGGTGTGCACATGCAGGTGCGTGAAGGGCGGCTTGGTCACGGCGGGAGGCCTCCGGTGAACGCTGGGCATCAGGCTGCGGGCAGTCTGGGGGACAGCGACGAAGTCTAATCCGGGGCGCGCCGACAGCGGACGGGCACTCGGGAGTACGGTCGTGCGTTGAGAGGGGCGGAGAGGCTGTCCCGCCGGGGCGAAAATTCTTTCACCCCCGACGCCCCACCCCGTGTCCCGCACCATGTCCCGCATCACCCTGTACCAGGAGGCACCCAGCGATGTCGGTCCCGCAGCCCACGGCTGAGCAGCGCGGCGAGGAGATCCTCGCCGTCTTCGGCACCGCGTTCGGCGAGCTGCTTGCCGCGGACCCCGCCGCGTTCCGGGTCAAGTTCCGGAAGATGGCCTCCTCCGCCTTCGCGTTCTACCGCGGCACGGCCTCCTTGTTCTACGCGGACCTGGAGCGCGAGCAGCACGGCGGGCCCTACCTCGACGACCGCACGGGCCGGGTGTGGATCCACGGCGACCTGCACGCCGAGAACTTCGGCACGTACATGGACGCCCAGGGCCGCCTGATCTTCAACGTGAACGACTTCGACGAGGCCTACGTAGGCCCCTTCACCTGGGACCTGAAGCGCTTCGCCGCCTCCGTCGCCCTGATCGGGTACACGAAGGCGCTCAGCGACGAGCAGATCACCGACCTGGTGCGGACGTATGCCGCGGCCTACCGCGAGCGGATCCACGACCTCGCGACGGGCGCCAAGAGCGACGAGGTGCCGCCCTTCACCCTCGACACCGCCCAGGGGCCCCTCCTGGACGCCCTGCGCGACGCCCGCGCCCTGACCCGCTTCGGGCTGCTGGACTCGATGACGGAGATCCGAGACTTCGAGCGCCGCTTCGCGCCGGGCGGCGGCTCCATCGAGCTCGACGCCGCCACGCGGTACAAGGTGCTCGCCGCCTTCGACGGCTATCTGGAGACCCTCCCCGAGTCCTCCCTGACCCGCCCGGACTCCTACCGCGTCAAGGACGTCGTGGGCCGCCGCGGCATCGGCATAGGCTCCGCGGGCCTGCCCTCGTACAACATCCTCCTGGAGGGCAACAGCGACGCCCTGGAGAACGACGTGGTGATCTACGTCAAGCAGGCCCAGACCCCGGCCGTCTCCCGCCACATCACCGACCCCGCCGTCCGCGGGTACTTCCAGCACGAGGGCCACCGCACGGTCATCTCGCAGCGCGCCCTCCAGGCGCACGCCGACCCGTGGCTCGGCTGGACCGAGCTGGACGGCGCGGGCCAGCTCGTCGCCGAGGTGTCGCCGTACGCGGTGGACCTGGACTGGTCGGACATCGACGACCTGGAGGAGATCGCCTCGGTCGTCGCCGACCTGGGCCGCGCCACCGCCACGATGCACGCCGCCGCGGACGACGAGAGCGGGCACTCCGAGCTGGTGCCGTTCTCCACCGAGCGCGCCATCGACGCCGCCATCGCGGCCGACGAGGCGGGCTTCGGGTACCTGCTCGTGGACTTCGCGCACAGGTACGGCGCGCGGGCGCGCGCCGACCACCAGATCTTCGTCGACCTCTTCCGCAACGGCCGCATTCCGGGTCTGTAGACCCTCCGGGGGCCCGTGTGTCCGCTCACGCGGAATTCACAGGCCCCCTTTAAGGACCCCCTACGCGAACACGTGACACACTCCTCCGCGATGGACATATCCGGGACCCAGCTACGCACGGTGCGCGCGGCGCTCTTCACGGCGCTCGTCGTGACGCTCTCCGCCGCGTCCCACGTGCTGCTGTCCCGGGCCCCCCTGCCGTCGGCCACGGTCGCCGCGATCGCCGCCGCCGTCTTCGTCCTCGCGTACGCGCTCGCGGGCCGCGAGCGGGGCTTCGGACGGATCGCCGCCCTGCTGATCCCGCTGGAGCTGGCCGCCGACACCGTGTTCACCGCGGGCCAGCACGTCTGTTACGGCCAGGCGGGCGGCCCCGTGGCGGGCCCGCTGCGCTCCGTCGGCTTCGACGTGCTGTGCGGCGGCACACCCATCGGTACGCCGCTCGCGCGGATGACGGCCGAGGGGCACGGCGGTCCCGCGGCCCTGCTCGCCGACGCCGACCCGGGCACCGCCTGGCTGCTCCTCGGGGCGCACATCGGTGTGGGCCTCGTCGCGGCGGCGTGGCTGCGGCGCGGTGAGCGGGCGCTGGCCCAGCTGCTGCGCGCCGTCGCGGCGGCCACCTTCCGGCCACTGCTGCTCGCGGTCGCCCCGGCCACCGCCGTGAGGGCGCCCGTACGGCGGCTGCCGCGCCCCGAGCGCCGGGCCCGCGCCACCCGTAACCGTCTGCTCGTGCACTTCGTGGGACGGCGTGGACCGCCGTGCCGGGCCCTCACCGCCTGAGCACGGCCCGCCCCACACAGTCACGCACACGGAGAAACGAACATGAGCAAGCGCAACAGCCAGGCCGCCAAGTCCGCCGCCCGCGAGCGCATCCGCGCCCAGCAGGAGGCCGAGCGCAAGCGCGAGAAGCGGAAGCGGGCGACCATCGTCGGCGTCTCGATCGTCGCCGTCCTCGCGATAGCCGGCGGCGTCGGCTATGCCGTCATGCAGTCCAACAAGCCCGGCCACTGGGAGGCCGCGGCGGACGAGAAGCTGGTCAAGCCGGCGAACTCCACCGGCAAGAACGGCACGACCGTCGTCATCGGCAAGGACTCCGCGAAGAAGACCCTGAAGGTCTACGAGGACCCGCGCTGCCCGATCTGCGCCTCCTTCGAGCAGACGGTCGGCCCGACGGTCGAGAAGGACGTCGAGGACGGCAAGTACAAGATCCAGTTCATCGGCGCCACCTTCCTCGACCGGAACATCCCGGGTGAGGGTTCGCGCAACGCCCTCAGCGCGCTCGGCGCGGCGCTGAACGTCAGCGACGAGGCGTTCCTCCAGTACAAGAAGGTCCTGTACTCCGCCGACGTCCACCCCTCGGAGCAGGACGACAAGTTCAAGGACGACGCCGTCCTCCTGAAGGCCGCCGACAAGGTGCCCGACCTCAAGAAGAGCGCGGCCTTCAAGAAGGACGTGAAGAACGGCACCTTCGACCGCTGGGCGATCGAGATGTCCAAGACGTTCGACGACAACAAGGACGGCGTCGAGGGCACGCCCTCCTTCGTGATGGACGGCAAGCAGCTCACCGCGCCGGGCTCCAAGAACGCCCCGAGCACGGTCGAGGACTACAAGACGGCGATCGACAAGGCCCTCAAGGGCTGAACACCGGCCTGAACACCGGGCCGTACACCGGGCAGGGCACCGCCCGCTGACACGGCGCACGGGAAAAGAGCGGGCGAACTTCACGGGTTCGCCCGCTCTTTCCGATTACCGCTGAGTAGGGTGATCGCCCGTGACCAGTCGAAACGATCTCCAGCCGCCGCTCAACTCCGCGGTCCCCAGCCGCCGTACGGTCGTCAAGGCCGCCGCAGCGACCGCCGCGCTCGGCGCCCCGCTGGCCGCCGTGCCCGCCCACGCCGCCGAGGGGCCCGCCTTCCACCACGGGGTCGCCTCCGGGGACCCGCTGCCGGACGGCGTCCTGCTCTGGACCCGCGTGACGCCCGCCCCCGACGCCGTGCCCGGCTCCGGCAAGGGCCCCGACATGACGGTCGGCTGGGAGATAGCCGAGGACAAGGGGTTCACCCGGGTCGTCGGCCGGGGCAGCACCACCGCGCGGGCGGCGTCGGACCACACGGTCAAGGCCGACGTAAGGGGCCTGCGC
>NZ_JASKYR010000029.1:0-23976 GCF_041028215.1 Streptomyces flavofungini | reverse complement strand
AAGCCTGACGGGGCCTACGGGTTAGGCTCGCCTCCGTGAGTACCTGCGTGACGACCTCCCGAGAACTGGACGAGCCTCTCGCCGGGACCGCCGCCACCGCCAGGACATGGCTTCTGCTGGAGCAGCCGGGCCCCTGGGGCGCGAAGGCGCTGACGAGCAGCAACCTGGACCCCGGACTCGGCCGCGCCCTGGAGGCGGCCGCACAGGGCACTGGTGTCCGCATCGCGCTCATCCGCCGCCCCGGCCGCCACCCCGAGGCCGAAACGCCGCCCCGGCAGCGGACGCACCAGGTGTACGCGGCGCACACCGCGCCGGGCCGCACCTGGCTGCGCTCCGCCGTGACGGACGACCCCCGGCGGCTGCTCGACCTCGACTTCGCCGCCCTCGGCGCGGGCGACCACGGCGGCTTCGGCGCCCCGCACACCGGCGCCCCGCTGGCCCTTGTCTGCACCAACGGCAAACGGGACCGCTGCTGCGCCGTGCTCGGCAGACCGCTCGCCGCCGAACTGGCCGCCACGGGAGAAGAGGGAGTCTGGGAGATCACCCACCTGGGCGGCCACCGCTTCGCGCCCACGGTGCTCGTCCTCCCCCACGGCTACGCGTACGGCAGGACTGAGGCACACGCCGTCAAGGAGATACTCGCGGCGGTCCGTGCGGACCGGGTGGTCATCGAGGGCTGCCGGGGCGGCTCCGCGTGGGAACGGCCGGGACAGGCGGCCGAGCTCGCGGTGCGCCGGGCGACGGGTGAGGAGGCCGCAGGCGCCCTGGACGTCATCCGCACGGAGGAGACGGACGGGCACTGGGAGGTCACCGTCGCGCACACCGACGGCCGCCGTTGGCAGGTCACGCTCGCCCGCGCCGCCGCACTGCCGCCCCGTCCGGAAAGCTGCGGCGCGGCCCTCAAGACGCCCGCGCGGATGGACGTGGTGGCGGTACGGGGACTTCCGGGGGCGTAGGAGATCCGCGCCACACTGACTTCGGCGCAGCCCGCTCGCGGCCTTACCGTTCGTAGACATGACCCCGACCCCTCCCGCGCGACGCCGCCGCCTCGGTCTGCCGCGGCGTGTGTTCTCGCAGGTGCTGCTGATGCAGCTGGCGATCGCCGCCGGGGTCGCGGTGCTCGCCACCGGCCTCTTCCTCGCGCCCCTCGGCGATCAGCTCGATGACCAGGCCATGCGCCGCGCGCTCGCCATCGCGCAGACGACGGCGGCCCACCCGGAGATGGCCGGGGACCTCAAGGCCTCGCGGCCCACGGCCGACGGACCCGTCCAGGCGGCGGCCGACCGGATCCGCAGGGCCAGCGGCGCCGAGTACGTAGTGATCATGAACAAGGAAGGCGTGCGCTGGTCCCACACCGATCACGACCAGATCGGCAAGGTCGTCTCGACGGACCCCAGCGACGCCCTCGCGGGCCGCGAGGTCATGGAGATCGACAACGGCACTCTGGGCCGCTCGGCACGCGGTAAGGTGCCGCTGCGGGACGCCGACGGGAACATCGTGGGCGCGGTCTCCGTAGGCATCGCATACGACAGCGTGCGGGCCATCCTGGTGCACGCCATCCCCGAGCTGCTCGCCTACGCGGGCGGCGCGCTCGCCGTCGGGGCGATCGCCGCCTACCTGATCTCGCGGCGCGTCCAGCGGCAGACCCGTGACCTTGCTTTCTCCGATATCTCGGCGCTCCTCGCGGAACGCGAGGCCATGCTGCACGGCATCCGCGAGGGCGTCGTGGCCCTGGACCGGGCCGGCCGTATCCGGCTGCTCAACGACGAGGCGCAGCGGCTCCTCGGCCTCGGTGCGGAGGCGATCGGGCAGCCGCTGGACGGCGCCCTGGGCCCCGGGCGCACGACCGACGTCCTCGCGGGCCGGGTCACCGGCACCGACCTGCTGACCGTCCGCGGCCAGCGCGTACTGGTCGCCAACCGGATGCCCACCGATGACGGCGGCGCCGTCGCCACCCTGCGCGACCGCACGGAGCTGGAACAGCTCGGCCGCGAGCTCGACTCCACCCGCGGTCTCATCGACGCCCTGCGCGCCCAGGACCACGAGCACGCCAACCGTATGCACACGCTTCTCGGCCTGCTCGAACTGGAGATGTACGAGGAGGCCGCCGAGTTCGTCGGCGAGGTGGCCGGGGCCCACCGGGTGACCGCCGAGCAGATCACGGAGAAGATCCGCGATCCGCTGCTCGCGGCGCTCCTGGTCGGCAAGGCCACGGTCGCCGCGGAGCGGGGCGTCACGCTCTTCGTGCCGTCGGACACCGCGCTGCCCGACCGGCTCGTCGATCCCGGCGGCCTCGTCACGATCGTCGGCAACCTCGTCGACAACGCGCTCGACGCCGCCGCGGGCACCCGCCACGCGCGCGTGGAGGTCGCTCTGCGCGCCGAGAGCCGTTCCGTCGTCCTCAGGGTGCGCGACACCGGGCCCGGGGTGCCCGCCGAGCGGCGCGAGACGATCTTCACGGAGGGCTGGTCCACCAAGGAGCCGCCCGCGCACGGCAAGCGCGGCATCGGCCTCGCCCTGGTCCGCAGGCTCGCCGAACGGCAGGGCGGCAGCGCCCGGGCGGGCGAGGCGCCCGAGGGCGGCGCGGAGTTCACCGTGGTCCTGCCCGAAGCGCTCACGGAGTCCGCGTTCGCCGCCACGGAGGAGACACATTGATCGAGGTTCTTGTCGTTGACGACGACGTCCGGGTCGCGGACGTCAACGCCGCCTACGTCGCGAAGATCCCCGGCTTCCACGTCGCCGCCAAGGCCCACAGCGCCGCCGAGGCGCTACGGCTCGTCGAGGGCCTCCCCGTGGACCTGGTGCTCCTCGACCACTATCTGCCGGACGAGACGGGCCTCTCGGTCGTCCGCAGGCTGCGCGAGCGCGGCCACCAGACCGACGTGATCATGGTGACGGCGGCGCGCGACGTGGCCACGGTCCAGGCCGCGATGCGGCACGGCGCACTTCAGTACCTGGTCAAGCCGTTCTCCTACGCGGGCCTGCGCGCCAAGCTCGACGCGTACGCGACGCTGCGCCGCACACTGGACGGCGGAGGCGAGGCCGAACAGGCGGAGGTCGACAAGATCTTCGGCGCTCTCTCGGCCACCGCGGCACCGGAGCTTCCCAAGGGCCATTCCCCCACCACGGCGGAGCTCGTACGCCGGGCCCTGATGGCCGCTGAGGGCCCGCTCTCCGCGGCGGAGCTGGCGGACCTCACCCAGCTCAGCCGGCAGACGGCACAGCGCTATCTGAAGCTCCTGGAACGCACGGGCCGGGTCAGGCTGAGCCTCAGGTACGGCGACACCGGCCGCCCCGAGCACCGCTACGAGTGGGCCGCGAGCAGCTGACCCTCACGCCGCTCCGGCCCCCGTCAGCGAACGCACCTCGGTCTCGGCGTGCTTCGCCTCGTCGGCCGGTTCACGCGAGGTCAGCGTGCCGAACCAGCCCGCGAGGAAGCCCAGCGGAATGGAGACCAGGCCGGGGTTCTCCAGCGGGAAGTACTGGAAGTCCACACCGGGGAAGAGGGACCCGGGCTCCCCGGAGACCACCGGCGAGAGCACGACGAGCACGAGCGCGGGCAGCAGCCCCCCGTACACCGACCACACCGCGCCCCGCGTGGTGAAGTCGCGCCAGAACAGCGAGTACAGCAGCACGGGCAGGTTGGCGGAGGCCGCCACCGCGAAGGCGAGCCCGACGAGGAAGGCGACATTGAGATCGCGGGCGAGCAGGCCGAGCCCGATCGCGACCACGCCGATCCCGGCCGCGGCGACCCGCGCCACCGCCACCTCACCGCGCGGCTTGCCGCCGCGCCGCCGCAGGGACGCGTACAGGTCGTGGGCCACCGACGCCGAGGAGGCCAGCGTGATCCCGGCGACCACGGCGAGGATCGTCGCGAAGGCGATGGCCGCGACGATCGCGAACAGGATCGTTCCTCCCGTGGAATCCGCGCCGCCGCCCAGATCCAGCGCGAGCAGCGGAACCGCCGTGTTCCCCGCCGCGTTCGACCCCCGCACCGCGTCGGATCCCACGATCGCCGCCGCACCAAAACCGAGCACGATCGTCATCAGATAGAAGCCGCCGATGAGGCCGATGGACCAGACGACCGACCGGCGGGCCGCCCGCGCCGTCGGCACGGTGTAGAAGCGGGACAGGATGTGCGGCAGCCCCGCGGTACCGAGCACCAGCGCGAGCAGCACGGTCAGGAGCAGCCCGCCGGCGATCCCCAGCGGGGAGGTGGCGAGGCAGTACAGGGCCTCGGCCCCGGCCCGCCGGGTGAACGGGCCGCCGAGGGCGGCCCGGATGATCTCGCGCTGGTGCATGGCGCCCAGTGTCGCCGTCGTGCGGTGGGGCGGGAACACGGCTGACCCTGATCTTGTCCGGGGGTTGTCCCCCAGGGGACAGGTCTCATCCGCCGAGCGTGCCCGCCTCCTTCTCGCGGCCCGTCAGGGCGATGACCGCCGCTCCGGCCAGACAGGCGGCGCCGCCCACGAGATAGGCGAGGTGATAGCCGCCGAGCCTGTCGTCGCGCGTCGCCGCGGCGAGGACCATGACGGCCACGCCGACGCTGGCGCCGATCTGCTGGGCCACCACGTTCACGGCCCCGGCGACCGCGTGGCCCTCCGGCGCGACACCGGTGGGTACACACACCCGCCGGTGGATCCGCGAGGCCGTCGAGGCGGGCGGCTGCGAGTTCGCCGAGGAGATCACCGGCCGGATCCCGAAGACGACGATCTGCAGCCTGCTCGGGGTGCCCGAGGAGGACCGGGAGTATCTGCTCGGCCTGACCAAGGCCGCGCTGCGTCTGTCAAGCCCGAACTCATCGCGCTGCCGGGGTCGGTGCGGGTCAACGGGAGCAAGTGGGCGCTGCACGGGAGCTGAGCCCGGGGGCTTCCGGCCCGGGGTGTTCCGCCCCGGCCGGGAGCCCTACGCGGCGGGGTCCCGGTCCGAGCCCGGCCATACGTAGGGCAGGTCGTCGGGCACGCCGGGGAAGCGTTCGGCGTAGAACTCCGGGGCCTTGCGCACCAGAGCCGACTGGTGGCTGATGTGGAAGGCCTCGTCGCCCAGCCAGAACGGCAGCTCACCCGCGTCCGCGAGCTCCGCCTGCGCCCGCACCGGGGCGCCCGGGCGGTGACCGGTGAAATCCGTGAGCATCGTCGTGGCGCAGGTGTCCGCCCGCCCCTCCGACACCCACAGCGCGCACATGTCCAGGCCGTAGCGGACCAGGGCCTCCTCGTACCCGATCCACATGCGCACCGCCGGATGGTTCCGCCACCCGTACCCGGGCACGGTGAGCCCGCGCAGCACCTGAAGCGCCTCGACCCGCTGCTTGCCGAGCCGCGCCTGGTCAAGAACCGCGGCGGACCGCGTGAAGTCGGGGTACGGAAGAAAGGTCTGCACACAGCATGCCTACCGCGCCGGGGCCGGTCTCAGACGGGCGGTTCGGGTGCACCCCGCCGCGCGCGGTGCCGTCGGATGCCGCGCGCGGTGCCGTCCGTACGCCTACGGCAGCGGTGCGCCGCGGGCGGTGGTCCAGAGGGTGTACCACTCCTCGTGGGTCAGGCCCGGTTCGCGGTCGACGGCGTCGCGGCAGGCGCGGATGCGTTCGGGGCGGCTGGTGCCGATGACCGGGGCGATGCGGGCCGGGTGGCGCTGGAGCCACCACAGCAGGATCGTCTCCGGCGTGGTGCCCTTGGTCTCGGCCAGGGCGGCGACCAGGCGGGCGGTCGGGGAGTCCTGGGCCGCGGTGTAGCGGCCCTGGGCCAGGGCGCCCCAGGCCTGGAGCTGGATCCTGTGGGCGTGGCAGTACTCAAGGGTCCCGTGCGGGAAGCCGTTGCCCGTCGCCGCCTCGGTGTTGAGCAGGACGCCCGACTCGACCCAGTCCCGGTCGGCGAGGCTCATCTCCAGCTGGTCGGCGACCAGGGGCACGTCGAGGAAGGACTGGAGGAGCGCGATTTGTGCGCCGCTCATGTTCGACACGCCGAAGGCGCGCACCAGGCCCTGGGCGTGCAGGGAGGTCAGCGCCTCCGCGATCTCCTCGGGGTCCGTCAGCGGATCGGGCCGGTGCAGGAGCAGGACGTCGAGCACATCGGTGCGCAGCCGCGTGAGGCTCTCCTCGACGCGCCGCACGATGGTCTTGGCCCGCAGGTCGTACATGCCGGGGAGGCCGCCGTCGGCCTGGCGGATGCCGCACTTGGTCTGGAGGACGACACGGTCCCGCAGCCCGGGTGCCCTGGCGAGCACTTCGCCGAAGACCGCCTCGGCCTTGCCGCGCCGGTAGATGTCGGCGTGGTCGAACGCCGTGATCCCGATGTCGAGCGCCGCCTCGACGGCGGCCTCGGCCTGGGCGATGTGTTCGGCGGTGCAGGGCGCGTCGTCCCAGGTGCCGCCGAGCCCCATGCATCCGTACAGCGGTCGCGTGGTGCGGTTGTCGGTCCGCGCTGTCATCTCGCTCCTTCCGTCCTGGCCGCCGGGGCGGGCCGCCGGTCGCGCCGTACCTCGCACACCGGCTCCGGCGGTCCGCCCGCGAGCCTGCCACAGAGGCGTGCCGCTAGCGTCGGCCCGACGCCGTCGAGTCCCGTACGACCAGTTCCGGCATGAACACGAACTCGCTGTGCGGGGCCGGGGTGCCGCCGATCTCCTCCAGGAGCGTGCGGACCGAGGCCTGGCCCATCGCCTGGACGGGCTGGCGGACGGTGGTCAGCGGCGGGTCGGTGAACGCGATGAGGGGGGAGTCGTCGTACCCCACCACCGACAGGTCGCGGGGCACGTCGAGGCCCCGCTCCCGCGCGGCGCGCACCGCCCCGAGCGCCATCATGTCGCTGGCGCAGACGATCGCCGTGCAGCCCCTGTCGATCAGCGTCCCGGCCGCGGCCTGACCGCCCTCCAGGGTGTAGAGGGAGTGCGCGATCAGCTCGTCGGCGTCCTCGTCGGAGAGCCCGAGGTGTTCCCGCACCCCGGCGCGGAAGCCCTCGATCTTGCGGACGACGGGCACGAAGCGCCTGGGCCCGACGGCGAGGCCGATGCGCGTATGCCCCAGGGAGGCGAGGTGCGCGACGGCCAGCCGGGCCGCGGCCCGGTCGTCGGTGGAGATGAAGGGCGCCTGCACCGCGGGGGAGAAGCCGTTGACCAGGACGAAGGGAACGCCCTTGCCGCGCAGCACTTCGTAGCGCTCCATGTCGGCGGTGGTGTCGGCGTGCAGCCCGGAGACGAAGATGATGCCGGAGACCCCCCGGTCGACGAGCATCTCGGTCAGCTCGTCCTCGGTGGAGCCGCCGGGGGTCTGCGTGGCGAGTACGGGGGTGTAGCCCTGGCGGGTCAGGGCCTGCGCGATGACCTGCGCGAGCGCGGGGAAGATCGGGTTGTCGAGCTCGGGCGTGATCAGGCCGATGAGCCCCGCACTGCTGCGGTGGCGCAGCCGCGTGGGGCGCTCGAAGCCGAGCATGTCGAGGGCGGCGAGGACGGATTCGCGGGTGGCCGCGGCCACTCCGGGCTTGCCGTTGAGCACACGGCTGACGGTGGCTTCGCTCACCCCCGCCTGCGCTGCGATGTCGACGAGCCGTGCGGTCATGGCCTGGACTGTACCGGGCGCGCGGCCGAATGCCCAAGGCCTTGCAGGGTCCTTGCAGAGCTTGCAGCGACGCATATGAGAGCGCACAGCCGTTCTGAGCGGCCTGTCAACGGCTCCGATGGCAACCGTAGGGACACACGACGGTAACGATCAGCATGCCTTGCAGAAAGTTCCCGCAAGGTCTTTCGGTGGGTTTTCAATCCTGTTACGTTCCGTGGCAACCCGGCGCCGCCTCCAGTGCGGCTCGCTGGAGGCGCCTCTCGCCGAGGTTCCGCCTCCCCTTGTCCTCGGGTTCAGTCGAAGGAGTTCACATGCGGCGTGGCATAGGGGCCACCGCGCTGGTCGCGGCCCTGACCTTGACGGCGGCAGCGTGCGGTGGTGACGACGGTGACAGCGGCAAGAAGAGCTCGGGCGAGCTCTCCGGCACGGTCACTTTCTGGGACACCTCGAACGACGCCGAGAAGGGGACCTACGAGAAGCTCGCCAAGGGCTTCGAGAAGCTGCACCCCGACGTCAAGGTCAACTACGTGAGCGTCGCGTTCGGCGAGGCCAACGCCAAGTTCAAGAACGCCGCGGGCGGCAACTCCGGCGCCCCCGACGTGATGCGCACCGAAGTCGCCTGGGTCGCGGACTTCGCCAACCTCGGCTACCTCGCGCCGCTTGAGGGCACCGCCGCGCTCGACAAGCCCGAGGACTACCTGCCGCAGGCGGCGGCCAGCACCAAGTTCAAGGGCAAGACCTACGCGGTCCCGCAGACCATCGACACCCTGGCGCTCTTCTACAACAAGAAGATGCTCAAGAAGGCCGGTGCCGAGGTGCCCACCACCTTCGACGAGGTGAAGTCCGCCGCGAAGAAGATCAAGTCGAAGACCGGCAGGACCGGTCTCTACCTGCGCGGCGACGACCCGTACTACTACCTGCCCTACCTCTACGGAGAGGGCGGCGACCTCCTCGACACCAAGAACAAGAAGGTCAGGGCCGACGACCCCGAGGGCGCCGCCGCGTTCGAGGTGATGAA
Source organism: Streptomyces flavofungini (assembly GCF_041028215.1). Lineage (GTDB taxonomy): Bacteria > Actinomycetota > Actinomycetes > Streptomycetales > Streptomycetaceae > Streptomyces > Streptomyces flavofungini_B. Next base: position 15,409 of record NZ_JASKYR010000029.1, on the reverse strand, counting down.
GGACCTGGTCGACTCCAAGGCGGCCACCACCGACGCGAGCGACGGCTACAACAACCAGCTCAACGCCTTCAAGGACGGCGACGTCGCGATGGCCCTGGACGGCCCCTGGTCCATCGAGGGCGCCATGAAGGGCAAGGAGTTCAAGGACGACAAGGGCAACCTCGGCGTCGCCCCCGTCCCCGGCGGCAGCGACCGCCAGGCCTCCCCGCAGGGCGGCTGGAACCTCGCCGCCTACGCGGGCTCCGGCAACCTCGACGCGAGCTATGAGTTCATCAAGTACATGAGCTCGGCCAAGGTGCAGCAGCAGACCACCGAGCAGCTCAGCCTGCTGCCCACCCGCAAGTCCGTCTACGACGTGCCGTCCGTCAAGGACAACCAGATGGTGCAGTTCTTCAAGCCGGCCGTCGACAAGTCCGTGGAGCGGCCCTGGATTCCCGAGGCCAACGCGCTCTTCGAGCCGATCCGCCTCCAGATGGAGAAGGTGCTCAGCGGCAAGACCTCGCCCGACGGCGGGGCGAAGGGTGTCGGCGACGCCTACCGCAAGCTGCTGAAGGACTACAAGTAAATGGCTGTTGACAGCAGCCCGTCGCCGGCCGAGGCCGCGGACGCCCCGGGCGCCCGCGGCCGCGGCCGGCCGGCCGGCACCACCGGCGAGAGCCCCGGCCGCCTGCGCCGGGCGCTCTCCACCCACTGGTACGCCTGGGCCATGGTCGCCCCCGTGGTGGCCGTGATCGGCGTGATCATCGGCTACCCCCTGGTGCGCGGCCTCTACCTGTCCACGACCGACGCCAACGAGGCGAACGTCGAGCGCACCATCGGCGTCAACCACATCCCGGCGACGTACAAGTCGGTCGGCCTGGACAACTACACCGCGGTCCTCTCAGACGGCGTCTTCTGGGACCGGCTGACCTGGACCGTCATCTGGACCGTCTCCTGTGTCGCGCTGTCCTTCGCGCTCGGCCTGGCCCTGGCGAACATGCTCAACCGCAGGATGGCGGGGCGCTCCTTCTACCGGATGGCGCTGATCCTGCCCTGGGCGGTGCCCGCGTTCGTCTCCGTCTTCACCTGGCGGCTGATCTTCAACGAGAAGAACGGCATCCTCAACAAGCTGCTCGCGGGCGGCGGCATCGACGCCGTCCCGTGGCTGAACGACCCCACCTGGGCCAAGATCTCCGTCATCACGGTCAACGTCTGGCTCGGTGTGCCGTTCATGCTGGTCGCCATGCTCGGCGGACTCCAGTCCATCCCGGGCGAGCTGTACGAGGCCGCGGAGATGGACGGCGCCAACGCCTGGCAGCGCTTCCGGCACATCACCCTGCCCGGCCTGCGCTCCGTCAGCAGCACGGTGATCCTCATCAGCGGCATCTGGACCTTCAACATGTTCCCGGTGATCTTCCTGCTCACCCGGGGCGGTCCGGGGGACGCCACCGAGATCCTGGTGACGTACGCCTACCGGCTCTCCTTCGTCGTCAGCCCCCGCGACTTCGCGGGCTCCGCCGCCTGGGGCGTCATCATTCTGCTGCTCCTTTCGCTCTTCGCGGTGGTCTACCGCCGCGCGCTCCGCAAGCAGGGAGAGGTGTGGTGACCTCCATGAACGACACCGTGCACGACATCGTGAACGACACCGCGGACGACACGAAGACCCGGCCGACGCGCCGGATCAGGGGCCGCGGCGAGCGCGGGCCGCTGGCCTCCGCGGCGCTGCACGTGACCCTGCTGATCGCCTCCGCCGTGGCGGTGCTGCCGCCGCTGTGGCTGCTGATCACCTCGTTCAAGCCGCAGAGCGAGGCCTTCTCCACCGACGTGGTCAAGGACTTCACCCTCGGCAACTACGCGCACGTCGTCAACGACACCGAGTTCCTGAGCTGGGTCGGCAACTCGCTGCTCGTCGTGGGCCTCACCACGGTGATCGGCGTCTTCATCTCCGCGACCACCGGATACGCCGTCAGCCGCTTCAGGTTCCCCGGCATGCGGCCCCTGATGTGGCTGCTGCTCATCACCCAGATGTTCCCCGTCGCGGTGCTCATCGTGCCGCTGTACAACCTCCTCGCGAGCCTCGGCCTGCTCAACCAGCCGATCGGCCTGGTCGTCACGTACCTGACGATCGCGGTGCCCTTCTGCGCCTGGATGATGAAGGGGTACTTCGACACCATCCCGGTGGAGATCGACGAGGCGGGGCGGGTCGACGGACTCAACCCGTTCGGCACCTTCTGGCGGCTCATCATGCCGCTGGCCAAGCCCGGCCTCGCCGTCACCGGCTTCTACAGCTTCATCACGGGCTGGGCCGAAGTCGCGTACGCCTCCGCCTTCATGACCGGCGAGGAGAACCTCACCCTGGCGGGCGGCCTCCAGACCTTCGTCAACCAGTACACGAGCGACTGGGGCTCCCTGACGGCCTCCGCCGTGATCGTCGCGGTGCCCGCCGCGGTGATCTTCGGGTTCGTCCAGCGCCACCTCGTCGGCGGCCTCACCGCCGGAGCGACGAAGTCCTGACGCGGCCCCCGTACCGACACGACCTCCCCACTCACGACCTCAGGGAAGACATGACCCAGCATCTCGCCGCCCCTGCGGCCCCCGCCTCCGGCACCCACGCGGACTGGTGGCGCGGCGCGGTGATCTACCAGGTCTATCCGCGCAGCTTCGCCGACGGCAACGGTGACGGAATGGGCGACCTGGAAGGCATCCGTAGCCGCCTTCCCCACCTGCGCGACCTCGGCGTCGACGCCGTCTGGCTCAGCCCCTTCTACTCCTCGCCGCAGGCCGACGCCGGTTACGACGTCGCCGACTACCGCGCCATCGACCCGATGTTCGGCAGTCTCCTGGACGCCGACGCGCTGGTGCGCGACGCCCACGCCCTGGGCCTGCGCATCATCGTCGACCTGGTGCCCAACCACTCCTCCGACCGGCACGACTGGTTCCAGCGGGCGCTGCGCGAGGGCCCGGGATCACCGCTCAGGGAGCGCTACCACTTCCGCGCGGGCAAGGGGGCCAACGGTGAACTGCCCCCCAACGACTGGGAGTCCATCTTCGGCGGCCCCGCCTGGACCCGCGTCGCGGACGGCGAGTGGTACCTGCACCTCTTCGCGCCCGAGCAGCCCGACTTCAACTGGGAACACCCGGCCGTCCACGACGAGTTCCGCTCCATCCTGCGGTTCTGGCTCGACATGGGCGTCGACGGCTTCCGCGTCGACGTGGCCCACGGCCTGGTCAAGGCCGAAGGGCTGCCCGACATCGGCGTCCACGACCAGCTCAGGCTGCTCGGCAACGACACCATGCCCTTCTTCGACCAGGACGGCGTCCACGAGATCTACCGGAGCTGGCGCAAGGTCCTCGCCGAGTACGCGGCGAACGAGACCGGGAGCACCGCCGAGGGGCAGGGCTCCGACACCGGCGGGCGCATCCTCGTCGCCGAGGCATGGACCCCCACGGTCGAGCGCTCCGCCGCGTACGTACGCCCCGACGAGATGCACCAGGCCTTCAACTTCCAGTATCTCGGCACCCACTGGGACGCCGCCGAGCTGCGCGAGGTCATCGACGTCTCGCTCGCCGCCATGCGGCCCGTGGGCGCCCCCGCCACCTGGGTGCTCTCCAACCACGACGTCACCCGCCACACCACGCGCTTCGCCAACCCGCCCGGCCTCGGCACCCAGCTCCGCACCGAGGGCGACCGCGCGCTCGGCCTGCGGCGCGCCCGCGCGGCGACGCTCCTGATGCTGGCCCTGCCCGGCTCCGCCTACCTCTACCAGGGCGAGGAGCTCGGCCTTCCGGACGTCACCGACCTGCCCGACGAGGTACGCCAGGACCCCTCGTTCATCCGGGCCAGCGGCCAGGACGGCTTCCGCGACGGGTGCCGCGTGCCCATCCCGTGGACCGTCGACGGACCGAGCCACGGCTTCGGCACCGGCGGCAGCTGGCTGCCGCAGCCCGCCGACTGGGGCGGCTACAGCGTCGAGGCGCAGACCGGCGACCCCGCCTCCACCCTTGAGCTGTACCGGAGCGCGCTCGCCGTGCGGCGTACGCAGCCGGGGCTCGGCCAGGGCGAGGCGCTCGAGTGGCTCGACGCGCCCGAAGGCGTCCTCGCCTTCCGCAGGGACGGCTTCGTGTGCACCGCCAACACCACCGGAGCCACCGTGCGGCTGCCGGCCCCCGGCCGGGTCCTGCTGGCCAGCGCCGAGGTGGCGTGCGCCGACGGCAAGGCCGAACTGCCGGCCGACACCACCGTCTGGTGGGCGGTGTGACCCTGGCCCTGCCGCGATCCTCCGAACCGGGGGATCGCGGCGCCCCGCGCCTCGCCGACATCGCCGCCCAGTCCGGGGTCAGCGAGGCCACCGCGAGCCGGGTGCTCAACGGCAGGCCCGGGGTGGCCGCGGGCACCCGGCGCCGGGTCCTCGCGGCCCTCGACGTCCTCGGTTACGAGCGCCCGACGCGGCTGAAGCGGCACAGCGCGGGGCTCGTCGGGCTCGTCATCCCCGAACTCAGCAACCCGATCTTCCCCGCCTTCGCGCAGGTCATCGAGCAGGTCCTGGCCGGGCACGGCTACACCCCGATGCTCTGCACCCAGATGCCCGACGGCGCCTCCGAGGACGAACTGGTCGAGCAGCTCGAAGAGCGCCGGGTCAGCGGCATCGTCTTCCTCTCCGGCCTGCACGCCGACACCACGGCAGACCCCGCCCGCTATCTCGAACTGGCCGCCCGGGGTGTGCCGTTCGTGCTCATCAACGGCTACAACGAGCACATCCCCGTCTCCTTCGTCTCGCCCGACGACCGCGCCGCCGCGCGCATCGCCGTACGCCACCTCGCCGACCTCGGGCACGAGCGCATCGGGCTGGCCATCGGACCGACCCGCTACGTTCCCTCGCTGCGCAAGGCCGAGGGGTTCACGGCCGCGCTGCACGACCTGCTCGGCGTGGCGCCCGCGGCGGCCGAACGGCTGGTGCAGCGGACCCTGTTCACCGTCGAGGGCGGGCACGCGGCGGCCAGCGCACTCCTCGACCAGGGGTGTACGGCGATGGTCTGCGGCAGCGACATGATGGCGCTCGGCGCCGTCCGCGCCGCACGCCAGCGGGGCCTTTCGGTGCCCGGCGACGTCTCCGTGGTCGGCTTCGACGACTCGCCCCTGATCGCGTTCACGGACCCGCCGCTCACCACGGTGCGCCAGCCGGTCCAGGCGATGGCGTCCGCCGCGGTGGGGGCGCTCCTTGAGGAGATGCACGGAAACCCCGTGCAGCACACGGAGTTCGTCTTCCAGCCGGAGCTTGTGGTGCGCGGTTCCACGGCAGGCCCGCGCCGCTGAGGCCCCGGTCCGCACGGCCGGGCGCGTGGGGCCCGCCGAAACGGAACCCCCGGCCGAGCGGACCGGAGTCGTGGTTGAACGTAACACCGTAGCAACACCTTGCGAAAGGTCTTGCGTCGTATGACGTCCGGAGAAACCGGGGCTGAAGCGAAGGTGTGCGCGGAGGGTTGACCCCGGTTCACGGGGGTCGTACGGTCTCGACCGAAAACCTCGTTGCAATCTTGCTGCAACATCCTTCAAGGGCCTTACGGGCACGGCGCGTTGCCGGACAAGGTCACACCTCACTCATGGAGGAGGCCCCCCATGGCAGGCCGGAAGACCAGAGTCCGGGCAGGGCGGAAGAACAGCGTCCGCAGACCGCTGGCGGGCGCGCTCGCCCTCGCGGCGGCCGTCGCGGGCGGCCTCGTCGCCGGAGCACCGCAGGCCCAGGCCGCGCCGCCCGGCGGCAAGGACGTCACCGCCGTGCTCTTCGAGTGGAAATTCACCTCGGTGGCCAGGGCGTGCACCGAGCGGCTCGGCCCCGACGGCTACGGCTACGTCCAGGTCTCGCCGCCCCAGGAGCGCATCCAGGGCGAGACCTGGTGGACCGCCTACCAGCCCGTCAGCTACAAGATCGGCTCCCGCCTCGGGGACCGGACCGCGTTCAAGAACATGGTCAGCACCTGCCACGCGGCGGGCGTCAAGGTCGTCACCGACGCGGTGATCAACCACATGACGAACGCCTCCGGCACCGGCTCCGCGGGCTCCGTCTTCACCAAGTACGACTACCCGGGTACGTACTCGGGCGCCGACATGGACGACTGCCGGTCGAACATCAGCAACTACCAGGACCGGGGCAACGTCCAGAACTGCGAACTGGGCGGTCTCGCCGACCTCGACACCGGCGAGGAGTACGTGCGCGGCAGGATCGCCGCCTACCTGAACGACCTCATCTCGCTGGGCGTCGACGGGTTCCGGATCGACGCGGCCAAGCACATGCCCGTGAACGACCTGAAGAACATCAAGTCCCGCCTCAGCAACCCCCACGTCCACTGGAAGCAGGAGACCATCTACGGGGCGGGCGAGGCGGTCTCGCCGAGCGAGTACACCGCCACCGGAGACCCGCAGGAGTTCCGCTACGGGTGGGACCTCAAGCGGGTCTTCAACAACGAGAAGCTCGCCTACCTCAAGAACTTCGGCGAGGGCTGGGGCTACCTGCCGAGCGCCACGTCCGCCGTCTTCGTCGCCAACCACGACACCGAGCGGCACGGCCAGACCCTCAGCTACAAGGACGGCGCCAACTACACCCTCGCGCACGTCTTCATGCTCGCCCTGCCCTACGGCTCGCCCGACGTGCAGTCCGGCTACGAGTTCAGCGACATCGACGCCGGGCCGCCCAACCGCGGCGAGGTGAAGGCCTGCTACAGCGACGGCTGGAAGTGCCAGCACGCCTGGCCGGAGATCCGCAGCATGGTCAAGTTCCGCAATGTCTCGCGGGGCGCGGGGATGACCGACTGGTGGGACAACGGCAATGACGCCATCGCCTTCGGGCGGGGCGACAAGGCGTACGTGGTGATCAACCACGAGGGCTCCGCCGTGCGGCGGACCTTCCAGACCTCGCTTGCCGCGGGCGGCTACTGCGATGTGCAGAGCGGGAAGGTCGTCACCGTGAACGGGTCGGGGCAGTTCACCGCTTCCGTCGCTTCCAACACCGCGCTGGCGTTGCATGTGGGGGCGCGGTCCTGCTGAGCGCCTGTCGGCGCGGATGACGTCCTTGCGGTGCGGGCCGCCTGGCCTATTGCCTTGCTGGCCGGGTGGCCCGTACCGCCTCGGGGCGCTGCCCCGGACCCCGCTCCTCAATCGCCGGAGGGGCTGACTTGTGCCCTGATCTCCCCGTCACCCACTTAGGAGACTCCTCTTGACCCGCCCCCTCCTCACCACCGCTCTCGCTCTGCTCGCCGTTGTCGTGCCCCTCGCGTCCTCCGTCGCCGTCGCGCCCGGGGTGGCCGTAGCCGACGAGGCGGTCGGGGCCATCGATGTGGGCAAGGCGCGGGCCCAGTGGATCGACCGGGACACCCTTGCCTGGGATGTGCCCGACTCCGCCGCCGCGCGTCAGGCGCTGGTGTACTCGGCCGACGGGGGGCTGACCGTGCGCGGCGGGGAGCTGGCCGGTGAGGGGCGGCGGATACGGCTCGCCCCCGTCCGGGGCGGGCTCACCGACGCGCAGCGGGCGAAGTACCCGCRCCTGAAGAGCTACGCGGCCTTCACCGTCGATCCGCGCGACCGTGACGTCGTACGCCAAGCCCTCAGGGGGCAGGTCCTCGCGGTCCGTGAGGACGCCGCCGACGGTGAGCTGCTCGGCGCCACCGGCGTCCAGACCCAGGGCGTCCTCGACGACCTGTACGGCGCCGCCGCGACCAAGGCGGAGCTGGGCCCGCGCTTCCACGGCGGCAGGACCACGCTCGCCGTCTGGGCGCCCACCGCCCGGTCCGTCGCGCTCGAACGCGGCGGCAGGACCGTGCCCATGCGGCGCGACGACGCCAGCGGCGTGTGGTCGGTGTCCGGGCCCGCGTCCTGGTCGGGCGCGTCCTACCGGTACGTCGTGAAGGTGTGGGCGCCCAGTGTGGGGGAGGTGGTCAGCAACAGGGTGACCGATCCGTACTCCACCGCCCTCACCGCCGACTCCGCCCGCAGCATCGCCGTCGACCTCGACGACCCGAGGCTCGCCCCGGCGGGCTGGCAGCGGCTCAGGAAGCCGGAGGCGACGCCGCTGCGCGACGCGCAGATCCAGGAGCTGCACATCCGGGACTTCTCCATCGAGGACCGCACCTCCCGCCACCCCGGCAGGTACCTCGCGTTCACGGACACGGCGTCCGACGGCATGAAGCACCTGCGCGAGCTGGCCGGAGCCGGTACGTCGTACGTGCATCTGCTGCCCGCCTTCGACTTCGGGACCGTTCCCGAGCGGGACGGCGAGCAGCACGCGCCCGCCTGCGACCTGGAGACGTTCGCCCCCGACTCCGAGGAGCAGCAGGCGTGCGTCGGCGCGAGCACCGCCGACGACGGCTACAACTGGGGCTACGACCCGGTGCACTACACCGTGCCCGAGGGCAGCTACGCCAGTGACCCCGACGGGACCCGGCGGACCGTGGAGTTCCGGCAGATGGTCCAGGGCCTGAACCGGACCGGCCTGCGCACCGTCATGGACGTCGTCTACAACCACACCGTCGCGAGCGGCCAGGCCGACAAGTCCGTCCTCGACAAGATCGTGCCCGGCTACTACCAGCGGCTCCTCGACGACGGGACGGTCGCCACCTCGACGTGCTGCGCGAACACCGCGCCCGAGAACGCCATGATGGGCAAGCTCGTCGTCGACTCCGTGGTCACCTGGGCCAGGGAGTACAAGGTCGACGGCTTCCGCTTCGACCTGATGGGCCACCACCCGAAGGCCAACATCATGGCCGTGCGGAAGGCCCTTGACGCGCTGACCCCGAAGAAGGACGGGGTCGACGGAGAGAAGATCATCCTCTACGGGGAGGGCTGGAACTTCGGCGAGGTCGCCGACGACGCCCGCTTCGTCCAGGCCACGCAGAAGAACATGGCGGGCACCGGCGTCGCCACCTTCTCCGACCGCGGCCGTGACGCCGTGCGCGGCGGCGGCCCCTTCGACGAGGACCCCGGAGTCCAGGGCTTCGCGAGCGGCCTCTACACCGACCCCAACGCCTCGAAGGCGAACGGCACCGAGGCCGAGCAGAAGGCCCGGCTGCTGCACTACCAGGACCTGCTGAAGGTGGCCCTCACCGGCAACCTGGCCGCATACCGGTTCACCGACTCGGCGGGCCGCGAGGTGCGGGGCTCGGAGGTCGACTACAACGGCGCACCCGCCGGATACGCGGCGGCGCCCGGCGACGCCCTCTCCTACGCCGACGCGCACGACAACGAGGCGCTCTACGACGCCCTCGCCTTCAAGCTCCCCGCGGACACCCCACCGGCCGACCGGGCACGCATGCAGGTGCTCGCCATGGCGACCGCGACCCTGGCCCAGGGCCCCTCGCTCTCCCAGGCGGGCAGCGACCTGCTCCGCTCGAAGTCCCTGGACCGCAACTCCTTCGACAGCGGCGACTGGTTCAACGCCATCCACTGGAGCTGCCGGGACGGCAACGGCTTCGGGCGCGGGCTGCCGCCGGCCGCCGACAACAAGGCCAAGTGGGGCTACGCCAAGCCCCTGCTGGCCTCCGCCGCCCTGAACCCGGGCTGCCGGGAGATCGCCGGGGCGTCGGCCGCGTACCAGGACCTGGTCAGGGTGCGCGCGAGCGAGCCCGCCTTCTCACTGCGGACGGCCGCCGAGGTCCAGTCCCGGCTCTCCTTCCCGCTCTCCGGCACCCCCGGGGAGACGCCGGGTGTCGTCACCATGCGGGTCGGCGACCTCGTGGTCGTCTTCAACGCGACGCCGGAGCGGCGGAGCCAGCGCGTGACGGGCCTCGCGGGCACCGGCTACCGGCTGCACCCCGTACAGGCCGAGGGCGCCGACGCCGTGGTCAGGACGGCCTCGTACGAGCGGAGGTCCGGCACGTTCGGCGTCCCGGCCCGTACGGTCGCGGTCTTCGAGCGGCGCTGAGGCCGCGCCCCGTCAGTGGGCGATGCCGTCGATCAGCTCCCGCGCCCCCTGGCGCAGCAGCGCGACGGCCACCGACGTGCCCAGGGTGGCCGGGTCCAGCGGGCCCGCCCACTCGTGGGCGTTGAGCACGGTCTTGCCGTCGGGAGTGAAGACGCAGGCGCGCAGGGAGAGGTCGCCGCCCCGCTCGGAGCGGGCGTACCCGGCGATGGGGGAGTTGCAGTGGCCCTGGAGCACGTGCAGGAACATGCGCTCCGCGGTCGCCTCGCGCCAGGCGTCCCGGTCGCCGAGGTCGGTCACCGCCTCGATGGTGGCGGTGTCGTCCTCGCGGCACTGAAGGGCCAGGATGCCCGCGCCGATCGGCGGGCACATCGTCTCCGCCGACAGGACCTCGCTGGCCAGGTCGGGGCGGCCGATGCGCTCAAGGCCGGACTGGGCGAGCAGCAGCGCGTCCGCGTCGCCCGCGGCCAGCTTCTCCAGGCGGCGGCCCGCGTTGCCCCGCATGGGCACGCACTCCAGCTCGGGGTGCGAGGCGGCGAGCTGTGCGCGGCGGCGCACCGACGAGGTGCCGATGCGGGTACCGGCGGGCAGCTCGTCCAGGGTGAGACCGCCGGGGTGGATCAGGGCGTCCCTGATGTCGTCGCGCTTGAGGAACGCGGCGAACGTCGTTCCCGCAGGGAGCGGCCGGTCCGCCGGTACGTCCTTCACGCAGTGCACCGCGAGATCCGCCTCGCCCGCGAGCAGCGCGGCGTCGACCTCCTTGGTGAAGGCCCCCTTGCCGCCCAGCTGCGCCAGGTCGCCCATCCAGCGGTCGCCCGAGGTCGTGACCGGTACGACCTCGGTGCGGATGCCGGGGTGCAGCGCGGCGAGTTCGGCGCGGACGCGCTCCACCTGGGCCAGGGCCATGGGGGAGGAGCGGGAGACGATGCGGATGAGTTCAGGAGCGGACATGCGCCATACGATAGGGCTTCGCGGGGGCCGCTCACGCACATGTCCCGTATCCGAGCGGTCCGGCAAGGGGCCGCAGCGGTAACCCAGTTGGCCGAGCCGCCGGTGAGGTGCGCGGAGCGCCGGGGCGCCCGCGCTCCGCATGCGGGTGTCCGGGGTGCCTCATAGCGTTGGGGGGACGAGGCGCGGCCGAGCGCGTCCGTGCCCGGGAGGCCCCGCATGTCCCTTCCCGCCGCGTCACCGGAACACCGGGACGCCGTCGGTCTCGCGCCCATGACGGCCACCCATCTGGCCGATGTCCTCGCGCTGGGGCGCAGGGTCTACGACACCTCCGTGAAGCCGTACACGTCCTGGTCGCTCTCGGCCATCGCGGGCCACCTCGACAGCGAGGCGTCGGCCTGCTGGGTGGCGCTCGACGGCGAGCGGCTCGCCGGGTTCGTGCTCGGTTCGATGGGCTTCGACCAGCGCCCGGAGTGGGGCAACCTGGAGTGGATCGCCTGCGCCCCCGAGTACCAGGGCCGGGGCATCGCGAGCCGCCTGGTCAAGGCCTGCTGCGCGACCCTCACGGAGGCGGGCGCGGACGCCGTGGTGACCGACGTGGAGTCCCGCAACACCGCTTCGGCCGCGTTGATGCGGAGCAACGGCTTCGAGGCGAGCGTGTCGGTGACGCTCTTCGTACGCGAGAACGGGCTAGGCGCCTGAGGCGTCCCGGGCGCCGGGCTCCAGCGGCGGGGACTGCACGCCCAGGCACGTCCTGCACTGGGTCTCGTTGCCCGTCTCGGCGTGCCAGTCCGCGGGGCTCGGCCTGATGAAGAGCGCCGCCGCGGCCGCCGCGAGGGCGAACAGGCCCGCGCAGACCACCGCCGCCCTGCCGAACGCGGTGTTGAGCGCGTCCGGGTCCGCGTACGCGGTGCCGGAGAGCCCGACCACGAGCGGCAGTCCCGCGACGACGAGCAGTTGCGCGATGCGGGCCGCCGTGTTGTTGACGCCGCTGGCGAGACCGGCACGCCCGGCGTCGACGGAGGCGAGCACGGTCGCCGTCAGGGGCGCCACGAACACGCTCATCCCGAGGCCCAGGACGACCACGGCGGGGAGCACCTCGGTGACATAGCCCGCGCCGGGCCGGACGCGCAGCATCAGCAGGACCCCGGCGGCGGCCACCAGCGGTCCGGCGACGAGCGGGAGCCGGGGGCCGAGGCGCCGGGCCACATCGCCCGCGGAGGCGGAGAGCAGCAGCATCAGGACGGTGATCGGCAGCGTCGCCGTGCCCGCTCGCAGGGCGTCGTAGCCCAGCGTCGTCTGGAGCTGGACCGGCAGCATGAACAGGATGCCGCCGATGGCCGCGTACAGGCAGAGCGTCATCACGTTGGCGGCGGTGAACAGCCGGGAGGAGAACAGGCTCAGCGGCAGCATCGGGTCCCGCCTGCGGTGCTCCACGTACACGAAGGCGGCGCCGGAGGCGAGTCCGAGCAGGCCGGGCAGGACCATGGCCGCCGTCGAGGCGTCGCCGGAGGCGCCGATGAGCGAGAAGCTGACGCCCGCGAGGAACAGCGCCGCGAGGCACGCGCCCGGCACGTCGAAGGGCCGCTGGGCGGCGCCCTCGTCCCGGCTCTCGGGGACGTGGCGTGCCGCGAGCAGCACAAGCAGGGCCAGCGGCACATTGATCAGGAAGATCCACCGCCACCCCGGCCCGTCGATCAGCCAGCCCCCGAGGAACGGCCCGACCGCACCCGCCACACCGCCCGTCCGCTCCTCCTACGGCGCCGACGGCCCTGGCCTGGTCGTCGGGCCGGTAGGAGGAGCGGACCAGGGCCAGTGAGCCGGGGGTGAGCAGCGCGCCGCCGACGCCTTGCAGGGCGCGCGCGGCGATCAGCGTGCCCGCGTCCTGGGCGAGACCGCAGAGCGCGGACGCCGCGGCGAACCAGATGGCCCCGACGACGAGAATGCGGCGCCGCCCGACGCGGTCCCCGAGCGCCCCGCCGAGCAGCAGCAGCGCCGAGAGGGTGAGCATGTAGGCGCTGACGACCCACTGGAGCGCGGAGATCGACGTGTCGAGGTCCCTGCCGAGCGTGGGCAGCGCGACATTGACCACGGTGCCGTCGAGCATCGCCATGCCCGAGGCCAGGACCGCGCACGCGAGGATCCAGCGCCCGCGTGCGGACGCCAGCGCGACGCCGTCCCGGCCCTGACCGGCGCTGGCCGGAGCCATCGGGTCCCCTCTCACATGTGGATGGCCCCGCCGTCCGTCCGGTGGGCGGCCGGGGCTCCTCTGCGGTACAGGACGACCGTAACGACCAGGCCGATGGCGAAGAAGAGGGCCGACCACCAGAACGCGGTCGAGTACGACTGCATGGCCGCCTGCGCCTGTACCTGCGGGGACGGCTTCTTGCCCACCAGGTAGTCCGAGGCAGCGGTGGTCGCGAGGGTATTGAGCAGGGCCGTGCCGATGGAACCGCCCACCTGCTGGCAGGTGTTGACCATGGCGGAGGCCACGCCCGCGTCATGTGCGGCGACTCCGGCCGTGGCCATGCTCATGGCCGGGGCGAAGATGAGGCCGAGCCCGAGCCCGGCCACCAGGAGCGGCGGCAGGACGTGGGCGGCGTATCCGCTCGTGGTGTCCAGGGCGGTCAGCCAGGCCATGCCCGCGGCGGCGAGACCCATGCCGAGCGGCACGATCGGCTTCGCGCCCACCCGGGGCACCAGGATGTTCGTGGTCACCACCGACGCCACCACCATCACGGCGACCATCGGCAGGAAGGCGAGGCCGGTCTTGACCGGCGTGTACCCGAGGATCTGCTGCAAGTAGTACGTCAGGAACAGGAAGACGCCGAACATGCCCGCGCCGGAGATGAACATGGCCAGGAACGACGCCCCGCGGTCCCGGTCGAGGACGACGCGCAGCGGGAGCAGCGGGTGTGCGGCCCGTGTCTGCCACCAGGCGAAAGCCGCGACGAGCACCGCGCCGATCACCAGGAACCCCCAGGTCAGAAACGCGCTCCAGGGGTGCTTCTCGGCGTTGGAGAAGCCGTAGACGATGCAGAAGAGACCGGCGGAGACGAGCACCGTGCCGGGCACGTCCAGCTTCGGCCGGTCCGGGGGAGCGCCCGCGTGCAGCAGGCGTGCGCCGCCGAGAATGGCGACCACGGCGAAGACGCAGTTCACGTACAGGCACCAGCGCCAGTCCAGGTACTCGGTCAGCACGCCGCCGAGCAGCAGTCCGACGGCGCCGCCCGTGCCCGCGATGGCGCCGTAGATGCCGAAGGCCTTGGCGCGCTCCTTGGGGTCGGTGAACGTGGTCGTCAGGAGTGAGAGGGCGGCCGGTGCGAGGAGCGCCCCGAACACGCCTTGCAGCGCGCGGGCCGCCACCAGCATGGAGAAGCTGCCCGCCGCGCCGCCGATCGCGGAGGCGACGGCGAACCCGGCGAGTCCGGCGAGGAAGACGGCTTTGCGGCCCACCAGGTCGGCGATGCGCCCGCCGAGCAGCAGCAGCGAGCCGAAGGCCAGGGCGTAGGCGGTGACGATCCACTGCCGGTTGCCGTCGCTGAACCCGAGGTCCCGCTGGGCGGAGGGCAGTGCGATGTTCACGATGGTCGCGTCGAGGACGACCATGAGCTGGGCGATGCCGATCACCGCGAGGATCTGCCAGCGGTGCTCGTGACGCCCGCCCCCGGTGTGCGGTGCGGGCCGGGCCCCGGCCTCCGGCCGTGACGTGGGGACGGAACCCCGCGTCGAACCTGGTTCGCGGTCCATGGTGCCTCCCAACACCCCCGCACCACGCTAGAGCCACTGGTGGGAGGCCGCGACCCGGCGGCCGGGGCCCCGGCCGCCGGGTCGCCGGTCACGCGAGGCGCTCCGCCGCGAGCAGCAGCGCGCCCACCCGCTCCCTGGCACGCGCCACCCGGGAGCGCACCGTCCCCACCGGGCAGCCGACGGCCGCGGCGGCGTCCGCGTACGGCAGGCCGACGAGCTGGGTCAGCACGAACGCCTCGCGGCGGGGTGCGTCGAGGGCGGCCAGCAGGTCGAGCAGGGCCACGCCCTCCTCGAAGCCGGGCAGACCGCGCGGCTGGGCCCGCTCGGCGGTGGCCTGCCAGTCGCCGGTGTCGCAGATCCGGGGCCGGGCCGCCGCCGTGCGGAAGCGGTCGGCGACGGTGCGCCGTGCGATGGCGAGCAGCCAGGCGCGGGCGCAGGAGCGTGCGGCGTAGCCGTGCAGCGAGGTCAGGGCGCGGAGGTAGGTCTCCTGGGTCAGGTCGTCGGCCGCGTGGGGGTCGCCGCCGAGATGCGCGACGAAGCGCCAGACGTCGCGCCGGGTGGCGCGCACGAACTGCTCGAACGCGTCGGAGTCGCCGTCGCGGGCGGCGAGGGCCCACTGGGTTATCAGCTCGTCCCGGGCCGCGTCGCGGCCGGGTCCGGGGTGCAGGAGGGCAGGAGTCATCGCAAGAGGTCCTTCGATGAGGAAAGTTCGGTGGGACGGCGCGGAACGCCGAAGATCCGCCCGGCACCTGGGGTGCGGGGCGGTGTCAGGAACTGGCCGGAAGGACCGGCGGACCTCTGCGGGAGACGGCGTGCTGGAGGAG
>NZ_JASKYR010000289.1:0-8752 GCF_041028215.1 Streptomyces flavofungini | reverse complement strand
TACGGGCGCTGCTCGCCGCCTCCCTCGTCGGCATCGGCCCGCTGTTCACGCTCTGCCTGGCCACCGGCGCGGCCATCGCGCTCGCGCACGGCGTGGCGGGGGCCGTCACCGGTGTCCTCGCGACCGCCCTGACGCTGCTCCTGTGCGTGGCCCTCGCGCGGGCAGTCGCCGCCGCCAACATCCGCCTGCTCACCAGCCGCAGAGGCCGTGACCTCGCGGTTCTCAGCGGCCTCGTCATCGCTGTCGGGGCGCAGGCCGTCAACTTCGGGGCCCAGCGGCTCCGCTCGTCAGGGCTCGGCACCCTCGACCCCGCGGCCGACGTGGTGCGCTGGATTCCGCCGGCCGCGGCACTCGGCGCGGTGGACTCGGTGAGCGAGGGCTCGTACGGAACGGGCGCGGCCCAGCTCGCCCTGTCAGCCGCGGCCCTGACCGGCCTGCTCGCGCTCTGGCGGCACAGCCTGACCCGGCTCATGACGGCACCGGACGGCTCGACCCTGGCGGCCTCGGCACCGGACAAGGGCACGTCCCGCTCCTCCGGCGCCCTGGGCTCCCTGCTGCCCGCCGGGCGCACCGGCACCGTCATGGAGCGCAGTCTGCGCTACGTCTGGCGCGACCCCAAGACCAAGGCCGCCTGGGTGACCTCGCTCGCCGTCGGCCTGATCGTGCCGGTCTTCAACGCGCTCCAGGGCACCGGCTCGGTCTATCTGGCGTGCTTCGCGGCGGGCATGCTGGGCGTCCTCATGTACAACCAGTTCGGCCAGGACACCTCGGCGTTCTGGATGGTGGCGATGACGATCTCCAGCCCGCGCGACGCCTGCGTGGAGCTGCGCGGCCGGGCTCTGGCCCTGCTGGCCATCACCGTGCCGTACGCCGCGCTCGTCTGCGTCCTCACCACGGCGATGCTCGGCGAGTGGCCCGCGCTCGCGGAGGTGCTCGGCCTCTCCTTCGCGCTCCTCGGCGCGATGCTGGCCACGGGCGCGTGGACCTCGGCGCGCTTTCCGTACTCGATCCCGCAGGAGGGCTACAAGAACGTGGCCCCCGGGCAGGCGGGGCTCGCCTGGATCTCCATCTTCGGCGGCATGCTCGCGGCGGCCCTGCTCTGCGCGCCGGTCCTCGCGCTGACGATCTGGCTGCACGCGGCGGGCGCGGCGTCCTGGAGCTGGCTGCTGCTTCCGGTGGGGGCGGCCTACGGCTACGGGGCGGTCGAGTGCGGGCTGCGGACCGCGGCGCCCAGGGTCGCCCGGCGGCTGCCGGAGATCCTGCTCGCGGTCAGCAAGGGGTGAGGGCGGCGGTCGGCCAGGGGGAGGGCCCTACCGGGAGTACGTCGGGAGCACGTCGGGAGCACAAAGACGCAGACGACCCGCGGGCCTTGGTCCCTGCCGCGCCGGAGAACCGGGCGGAGGAAGCCGGCCGGACTTACCGGCGGCCCGCGGGTCGGGTGACTGCTTTGAATTGGGCCGGCCGCACGCTCGACTCGCGCGCTGGTCCGGCACCGCACTGGGTGTGGTGACGGGCCGCTAGCCCGCAGCCACCTCTCGCGTCCGCAATGAAATCACTGCAGCAACACCTCCTTCCTGAGTGCTCCACACCCTAGGAAACGGGTCCGCGGGACCTCAAGCGGTTTTTTCGGCGTACGGTTTTACGTCCAACTTGCGGGAACCTGCTGTGGGGTGCGTCACTGTCGAGTTGAATGATCTGACATGCGGTACTGACGTGCGGTACCGGCGTCTCATGAGGACGAGGACACGGCCTGCAGGGGGTTCCGGGTGAGTGCTTCGCGGCGGAGCGGAAGTACTGACGAACTGGGTCCGCGGGATCCGGAGCCGGGCGGTGCCGAGCTGCTCGCCGCGCTGCTCGACGGGATGGACGCGGCGCTCTGCGCGTTCGACGCCGACGGCGTGGTGACGCACTGGAACCGTGAGGCCGAGCGGATTCTCGGCTGGTCGGCGGCGGAGGCCGTGGGCAAGCACGGCTTCTCGGGGTGGGCGGTCCGGGCCGCGGACGCCACCGAGATCGAGGGGCGGCTGCTGTCCGCGATGGACGCGCCGGGACGGCAGGTGCACGAGTTCGCCCTGGTGACCAAGGACGGCGGGCGCGTTCTCGTCCGTATGCAGTCCGCCGCGGTGCGCGGCGGGGACGGCAAGGCCGCGGGCGTCTACTGCGCCTTCAGCGAGGTGCACGCCCAGATAGACCTGGAGCGGTCCATCGCCCTGAGCGAGGCACTCCTTGAGACCGCGTCCTGGGGTGTCGTCATCGTCGACGCGGATCTGCGGCCCGCCGTCGTCAATGAGCACGCGGCCCGCGCGCTCGGGGTCGGGCGTACGGCGGTGCTCGGACGGCCGCTCGCGGATCTGCTCGGGCAGGGCGTGGAGGAGCTGGAGAGCGCGCTGACCCATGTCCTCGCCGAGGGGGCGCCGCCCGCTCCCGCGGAGCTGTGGGTGTCGGTGCGGACCGGTGAGGAGGAGGGGTTCGAGCGGCGGTGCTGGCGCAGCGGCTTCGTGCGGCTCGCCTCGCCGCTCGCGGAGGAGCCCGTGCCGCTCGGGGTCGGCTGGCTCTTCCAGGACGTCACGGAGGCCAAGCAGACCGCTCAGGAGGCCTCGCAGCTGCGGTTCAGGTCGCAGCAGCTGCACCGGGCGGCGCGGGCGGCGGCGGAGTGCGCCGACCCCACGGAGGCGGCGACCGTGCAGCTCGACTTCGCGCTCGCCGGGTTCGCGGATCACGCGCTGGTGGATCGGGTGTCGGGGGCGGATCCGGTGCGTCTGGTGCGGGTCGCGGCGACGCCCAGCGGGGCGCCGGGGCCCTGCCTTCCGGTGGCCATGGCGGGGATTCCGGTGCGGTATCCGGAGGGTCATCCCGCGCCGCAGTGCGTGGAGCGGGTGGGGTCGGTGCGGGCCAGTGCGGGGGCGGCCGCGCCGGAGCGGGCCCGGACGTGGGCCGCGGCCAGGCAGTGGCCCGAGGACGCCGTGCACGCGCTGTGCGCGGTGCTGCGGAGCCGGGGCCGCACGCTGGGCGTCGTGACGTTTCTCCGGGCGGCGGGCCGCGGCCCCTTCGAGCTCCCCGACGCGACGTACGCCGAATCCGTGGCGGGCCGGGTGGCGGCGTCCCTGGACCTGGCGGACGGCCTGCGGGGCTAGCGCCCCGTCTCTCCCGCGCGCCGACGACTCGCGCTGTGGGGCGGCTCTCAGTGCCGGTAGAAGATCCGCTCCCCGTACTCCTGGAAGATCCGGCCGTTCCAGTCGTGGCCCCCGTCCACGTTGCCCGAGCGGAGCAGGGGGGGCTGAATGCCGCGTTCGGCGAGGCAGGCGATCGCGGCGGCCACCATGGCCTGCATCAGGGCGTTGCAGACGACGCTGGACGCGGGTCCGAACGGCGCGTCGACACCGTCCAGCGAGAGCTCCGCGTCCCCCACGGCGATCTTGGAGTCGAGCACGACGTCGCAGTGGTCGAGCAGGAAGGTCCCCGAGACGTGCCGCGACCGGGTCTGGGAGGCGTAGGCCACCGAGGTCACGCCGATGACCTTGATGCCGAGCGCGCGGGCGTTCATCGCCATCTCCACCGGCAGTGAGTTCCGCCCCGAGAGGGAGATGATCACGAGGACGTCGCCGGGCTTGGCGGGGCTGGAGTCCAGGACGGCCCCCGCGAGGCCGTCGACCCGCTCCAGGGCGGAGCCGAGCGTGGCGGGCATGACGTCGACGCCGACCACGCCGGGCACGGCGAGGAGGTTCATGAGGGCGAGCCCGCCCGCGCGGTAGACGACGTCCTGCGCGGCGAGCGAGGAGTGTCCGGCGCCGAAGGCGAAGAGGCGCCCGCCGGACTCGACCGCGTCGGCGAGGACGGTGCCCGCCTCCGCGATGTTCCCGGACTCCTCGTCGCGGACACGCTGAAGCAGGTCGATGGCGGCGTCGAAGTACTGACCGGCTGTTTTGCTCTCGCTCTTCGAGCTCATTCGCATCACGTTGCGGTCTGGACCAGTGCGCTGTCAACACTGCCGCAGGGCGGTATGGGGCCGGTTTTCCGGCGGCGCGGCACGGTTGTCAGTGGTATGCGTCAGAATTGAGGGCAGGGCCAGCGCACGAGCGAATTCTGAGGGGCACCCATGTCGGGGCTGATTGACACCACTGAGATGTATTTGCGCACCATCCTCGAACTGGAGGAGGAAGGTGTGGTCCCCATGCGCGCCCGGATCGCCGAGCGGCTCGACCAGAGCGGACCGACGGTGAGCCAGACCGTGGCGCGCATGGAGCGCGACGGCCTGGTGGCGGTCGCCAGCGACCGCCACCTGGAGCTCACCGAAGAGGGCCGCCGCCTGGCCACCCGCGTGATGCGCAAGCACCGCCTGGCGGAGTGCCTGCTCGTCGACGTGATCGGGCTCGAATGGGAGCAGGTGCACGCCGAGGCGTGCCGTTGGGAGCACGTGATGAGCGAGGCGGTGGAGCGCCGTGTCCTGGAGCTCCTGCGCCATCCGACCGAGTCGCCGTACGGAAACCCGATCCCCGGCCTTGAGGAGCTGGGCGAGAAGGACGGCGCCGATCCGTTCCTGGACGAGGGCATGGTCTCCCTGACGGAGCTCGACCCGGGCGCCGAGGGCAAGACGGTCGTCGTGCGCCGCATCGGCGAGCCGATCCAGACGGACGCCCAGCTCATGTACACACTGCGGCGGGCCGGTGTGCAGCCGGGCTCCGTGGTGAGCGTGACGGAGTCCGCGGGCGGCGTGCTCGTGGGCAGCAGCGGCGAGGCCGCGGAGCTGTCCTCGGACGTCGCGTCGCACGTCTTCGTCGCCAAGCGCTGAGGCACCCGCACTCCATCGCGCGGGCCGAGGTCAACTTTCCCTGTGCAGGGAGAAGTTGAAGCGGACGCGCGGTCTCCGCGAAATTTCGTGGAGTCCAAGATTCAGTGTGCGGAATTGCAGCGCACCGGCGTTTCGCGTGCCAGGCTGTCGCGAGAGGCATATGACCTGAGGGCTCTTGACGGCGTCGGCGCCAGGTCTGGCCGCCCGGCCGGAGAGGGGGCAGGAGGATGTGCCCGTCTGGTGAGCGCGGGGGCCCGCGCGGTGAGCGCGAGTGTCCGCACCACGAGCACAAGCGTCCGCACCACGAGCAGAAGCGCCCGGCGGGCGGGCGCGTGCACACGCGTCGTCCGCCGGGCGCACACGATGATGGCCCCGGCGCCCTGCGGCGCCGGGGCCTGTCCTCCCCTGTGATGACCCGGAGCCCCGAGCTCCCAGGGTCATTCCCTTCGGGCCTCTTTCCCCGAGCGGCCCGCCCCCCGAGGAAGATCTCCCCTCGGCGACGCCGGTCAATCCTTGAGCGTGGTCACCCGAACGAGGGGTGTTATCGGCGTTCCGGCCGCTTTCGAAAGGGAGTTCGATAGCGTGCCGGGGTGCGGGGGCAGGGCCAGGCGTGGATCCCGACCGAATTCAGGGGGGTGCCAGGAATCATGGTGCGGCGCATCGACGTGAGGGGTGCGGGTGGCGTACGCCTCGCCGCCTGGGAGTTCGCCGACCCTCCCAAGCTCAGGGAGGCCGAGCCGTCGCCGGGCGGCGTGCTCCTGCTGCACGGCCTGATGGGCCGCGCCTCGCACTGGGCGGACACCGCCCGCTGGCTCTCCGAGCGGCACCGCGCGGTCGCCCTCGACCAGCGCGGCCACGGCCGCAGCGAGAAGCCCGAGGAGGGCCCCTACACCCGCGAGGCCTACGTGGACGACGCCGAGGCCGCCCTTGAGCAGCTCGGCCTCGCGCCCGCCGTGCTCATCGGCCACTCCATGGGGGCGCTCACCGCCTGGCAGCTCGCCGCGCGCCGCCCCGACCTCGTCCGGGGTCTGATCATCTGCGACATGCGGGCCTCCGCTCTCGGCGCGGCCTCGCAGCGGGAGTGGGAGGACTGGTTCAAGTCCTGGCCCGTCCCGTTCGCCACGCTCGCCGACGTCCGCAAGTGGTTCGGCGAGGACGACCCGTGGGTGGAGCGGGCCAACCCCGCGCGCGGCGAGTTCTTCGCCGAGGTGATGGCCGAGGGCCCGGACGGCTGGCGGCCCGTCTTCGACCGCGCCCAGATGCTGAAGTCCCGCGAGACCTGGGTGCACGACGCGCACTGGGAGGAGCTGATCCAGGTCAGCTGCCCCACCCTGGTCGTGCGGGGGCTGTACGGCGATCTGGGCCGCGCCGAGTCCCAGGAGATGGTCCGCGTGCTGCCCCGCGGGGAGTACGCGGAGGTGGCCGACGCCGGTCATCTCGTCCACTACGACCGGCCGGACGCGTGGCGCGCGGCGATCGAACCGTTTCTGGACGGGGTCCTGACCGGCTAGGGCCTCGGGGGGCGCCGCTCTGTCGCGGCCTGCGGCCTGCTCGTCCTCAAACGCCGGACGGGCTGCCTACGGGCTCAGGCGGTCCACTCGCCACGCGGTGTTCTCGTCCGCTCGCGCGTACCGCAGGCGGTCGTGGAGGCGGTTGGTGCGGCCCTGCCAGAACTCCACCGTGTACGGGGTCACGCGGAAGCCGCCCCAGTTCGGGGGAGCCGGGACCTGTTCGCCCTCGGGGTAGCGGGCCAGCAAGTCCGCGTAGGCGTGGTCCAGTTCGTCGCGCGAGGCGAGGACCGAGGACTGGGCGCTCGCCCAGGCGCCGAGCTGCGAGCCGTGCGGGCGGGTGCGGAAGTAGGCGACCGTCTCCTCGCGTCCCACCCGCGTCGTCGTGCCGGAGACGATGACCTGGCGGGCCATGGGGTGCCAGGGGAAGAGCAGCGAGACGTACGGGTTGGCCGCCAGCTCGTGGGACTTGCGGGAGGCGTAGTTGGTGAAGAAGACGAAGCCCCGCTCGTCGAAGCCCTTCAGCAGGACCGTGCGGGAGCTCGGCCTGCCCTCGGCGTCCGCCGTGGAGACGACCATGGCGTTCGGCTCGTGCACCAGGTCCCTCTCGCGTGCCGCCTCCTTGAACCAGAGGGCGAACTGGTCCATGGGGTCCGCGGGGAGCTCGGTCTCGGCGAGCCCCTCGGTGACGTACTGCTCGCGCATGCCGGCCGGCTCGGGCGGGGATTCGGGCGAAGAAGCACTGGAGTCGGTCACACCGCCATCCTGCCGTATGGTCCCGTACCCCTGGCGGGCGCGGGGGCCACGGAGAGGTGAACGGAGAGGTGACGTGTGGCACTGAGTGCCGCATAGCATCGCCAAAGGTGGCACCAGGGGATATCGTCCTGCTGCCGAACCGGTTGGGTGACCACCAGCCTCACTGGGCATCACCGGGGTGAACGGCCTGGACCGCGAGTCGGACGGGCGCGCCCGCACAAGGGCGTGCCGGACCGCGTAACCGGGACGTACGCACCCTTTTTTGACCGATGGTCATGAGCTGATCGCCTCGCCTCACCGCCTCACTCGAAAACCATCACGTCGAACCCATCACGAGGAGCCGCCTGATGTCCGATTTCGTACCCGGACTTGAAGGAGTCATCGCGTTCGAGACGGAGATCGCCGAACCGGACAAGGAGGGTGGCGCGCTGCGCTACCGCGGCGTCGACATCGAGGACCTGGTCGGCCACGTCTCCTTCGGAAACGTGTGGGGCCTGCTCGTCGACGGCGCCTTCAACCCCGGTCTGCCGCCCGCCGAGCCCTTCCCGATCCCCGTCCACTCCGGGGACATCCGCGTCGACGTGCAGTCCGCGCTGGCCATGCTCGCCCCCGTGTGGGGCCTGCGTCCGCTCCTGGACATCGACGAGCGGCAGGCCCGCGAGGACCTCGCGCGCGCCGCCGTCATGGCCCTCTCGTACGTGGCCCAGTCGGCCCGCGGCCAGGGCCTGCCGATGGTGCCGCAGCGGGAGATCGACAAGGCCGGGTCGGTCGTCGAGCGGTTCATGAAGCGCTGGCGCGGCGAGCCCGATCCCAAGCACGTCAAGGCCGTCGACGCGTACTGGACCTCGGCCGCCGAGCACGGCATGAACGCCTCCACCTTCACCGCCCGGGTCATCGCCTCCACCGGCGCGGACGTGGCGGCGGCGCTCTCGGGGGCCGTCGGCGCCATGTCCGGGCCGCTGCACGGGGGTGCCCCGTCCCGGGTCCTCGGCATGATCGAGGAGATCGAGCGGACCGGGGACGCGGTGGCGTACGTGAAGCAGGCGCTGGACAAGGGCGAGCGGCTGATGGGCTTCGGGCACCGGGTCTACCGGGCCGAGGACCCGCGGGCCCGTGTCCTGCGCCGTACGGCGCGTGAGCTGGGCGCTCCCCGGTTCGAGGTCGCGGAGGCGCTGGAGAAGGCGGCGCTCGACGAGCTGCACGCGCGGCGGCCCGACCGGGTGCTCGCCACGAACGTGGAGTTCTGGGCGGCGATCGTGCTCGACTTCGCCGAGGTGCCCGCGCACATGTTCACGTCCATGTTCACGTGTGCCAGGACCGCCGGGTGGTCGGCGCACATTCTTGAGCAGAAGCGGACGGGGCGGCTGGTGCGGCCTTCCGCGCGGTACGTCGGGCCTGGGGCCCGTAGCCCCCGGGAGATCGAGGGGTACGAGGAGATCGTGGGCTGAGGTTCGGCCTCCGGCGGTTTCTTCCCCGATCCCGCCCCTTCCCGGAACCCCCCCCCCCCCCCCCCCCCCCCCCCCCCCCCCCCCCCCCCCCCCCCCCCCCCCCCCCTCCAGCTCCGTGACCCGGCCCCCGAGCTGCGGCTCGTTCGACGCGGCCACCCAGAGGTGGAGCGCCGCGCGGAAGAGCGGACCCGTGTAGAGGTCGACCAGGGCGGCGACGACGGACGCCCTGTCCTGCGCGGGCAGGGCGTCCG
>NZ_JASKYR010000288.1:0-8891 GCF_041028215.1 Streptomyces flavofungini | reverse complement strand
GCGCCGGAGAGCCGGTCGACCGGGTGGGGCCCGCGCTGTGGTGGGTGCTCGGCCTGACGCTGGCGGCCGTGACGTTCATGGGGGAGCTGGAACGGTTCTGGCTGGTGGTCTTCTGGGGGCTGCTCGCGGTGCACGGTCTGTGGTGGGCCGTGGGGCGCCGCGCTCCACGCGGTGAGCTGCGCAAGTTCCTCGATGTCGTCGCCAACCTCGTCCACAACGCGGGGCTGCTCATCATCATGGTCGAGGCCTGCCTCATCTACGCGACGGCCGGCTGGTACAAGATCCAGGGCAGCCGCTGGCAGGACGGCACGGCCGTCTACTACCCGCTGAACCTCGACTACTTCTCCCCCTGGCCCGCCCTCTCCGAGCTGCTCGCGTCGAACGGCCTGATGCTGCTCGCGGTGACGTACGGGACGGTTGTCATGCAGGTGGCCTTCCCCTTCACCCTCTTCAACCGCCGGGTCAAGAACGTCCTGCTCGCGGCGATGATGTTCGAGCACGCCGTCATCGCGGTCGTCCTGGGGCTTCCGTTCTTCTCGCTCGCCATGATCACCGCCGACGCGGTGTTCCTGCCGACGTCGTTCCTGCGGCGTCTGGGCGGCTGGGTGGCACGCGCGCGTGACGGGGTGCGGGTCCGTGTCACCGCACGCCTTCCCCGGCGGGACGCCACACCCGAGCAGCCGGCCGGGGGCCGGTCGCAGGAGGCGGAGAGCGCTGAGCACGCGCGCGTAGGCTTCACTCCATGAACAGCACTTCCCAGGTGGACCCGGGCGACGCCGTGCGTGCCTGGCGTGGGCTCGCGGACACCTGTGTGCTGCTCGACGGCTTCCACGCGATCAAGCACGCGCTGCGCTTCGGCGCCCGCGTCCCTGCCGCGCTGACCAGCGACAGGCCTGGGGTCCTCGCCCTGGCGGACGAGCTGGCGCCGGACGTGCGGCAGGCGCTGGAGGCCCTGCTGGTGCCCGTCGACGACGAGCGGCTGCGGGCGCTGGTGCCCCGGCTGCATCCCACGGCGGTCGCCGCCCTCGCGGAGCGCCCGTCGCGCGCGGACAACCTGGAAATCCTGGGGCGCCTGCCGCGAACCGCTCCGGTCGTCGTGCTGGACGATCCGCGCAACCTCGGCAACGCGGGCGCGGTGATCCGGCTCGCCGCCGGGTTCGGGGCGACCGGTGTCGTCACCACGGGAACGCTCGACCCCTGGCACCCGACCGTCGTACGAGGCGGCGCGGGCCTGCATTTCGCGACGGCCGTGGAGCGGATGGAGGTCACGGAGCTGCCGCCGGGGCCGGTGTTCGCGCTGGACGCGGAGGGCGAGGACATCCGGGGCCTGAAGTTCCCCGACGACGCCGTGCTCGCCTTCGGTTCCGAGCGCAGCGGCCTGTCGGCGGCGCTGCGCGAGCGTGCGGACCATCTGGTGTCGCTGCCGATGCGTCCGCAGGTCTCCAGCTACAACCTGGCCACGAGCGTCGGCATGACGCTCTTCCACTGGTCGGCGGGCAGGCCCCCCGGCCCGGAGGCCTGAAACCCGCCGCCCAGCGGATCCTCATGTGTGCCCGGGCATCGCGGAAGCCCGGGCATGGCGGAAGCCCGGGCGCCGCCCGTGTCAGGCGTCCTTGCGGATCTCCACCACACGGAAGCGGTTGGCGACGAAGGCGCCGTCGCACAGTGCGGCGTTCGCCGCGGGGTTGCCGCCCGAGCCGTGGAAGTCGGAGAACGCCGCCGTCTGGTTCACATAGACGCCGCCCGTGAGGTTCAGCGAAAGCTGGGCGCACTCCTCCAGGCAGGTCTCCTCGACGGCCGAGGCGACCTCTTCGGAGGTGGTGTACGCGCCGACGGTCATCGCTCCCTTGGTGCGCACCGTCCGGCCGAGGAGCCGCACCGCGTCGGCCGCGGAGTCGACGGCGACCGCGAAGGAGACCGGGCCGAAGCACTCGCTCAGGTAGGCCGCCTCGGCGTCGGGCTTCGCGCCGTCCAGCTTGACGATGACCGGGGTGCGGACCACGGCGTCGGGGAAGTCCGGGTTGGTGATCTCCTTGGAGGAGAGGGCGACTTCACCGAGCCCGGAGGCCGCTTCCAGGCGTGCCTTGACGTCTGGGTTGACCAGCGCGCCGAGGATGCCGTTGGCCCGGGCGTCGTCGCCGAGCAGGCCGCTGACCGAGGCGGCCAGGTCGGACACCACGTCGTCGTAGGACTTGGCTCCCGCGTCCGTCCGGATGCCGTCGCGGGGGATCAGGAGGTTCTGCGGGGTGGTGCACATCTGGCCGCTGTAGAGCGAGAGGGAGAAGGCGAGGTTCGCCAGCATTCCCTTGTAGTCATCGGTCGACTCGACGACGACCGTGTTGACCCCGGCCTTCTCCGTGTAGACCTGCGCCTGGCGGGCGTTGGCCTCCAGCCAGTCGCCGAAGGCCGACGAACCGGTGTAGTCGATGATCTTGATTTCGGGGCGGGTGGCGAGCGTCTTGGCGATGCCCTCGTCCCGCCGCTCGGCGGCCAGGCAGACCAGGTTCGCGTCGAATCCCGCCTCGGCGAGGACCTCGCGGGCGATCCGGACCGTGAGCGCGAGCGGCAGCACCGCGCGCGGGTGGGGCTTCACCAGGACGGGGTTGCCGGTCGCGAGCGAGGCGAACAGGCCGGGGTAGCCGTTCCACGTCGGGAAGGTGTTGCAGCCGATCAGGAGCGAGATGCCGCGTCCGACGGGCGTGAACCGCTTGGTCATCGCGAGGGGGTCGCGCTTGCCCTGCGGCTTGTTCCAGTCGGCGGTGCCGGGGGTGCGGTCCTGCTCCGCGAACGCGTACGCCACCGCTTCCAGGCCGCGGTCCTGGGCGTGCGGGCCGCCCGCCTGGAAGGCCATCATGAAGGCCTGGCCGCTGGTGTGCATGACCGCGTGCGCGAACTCGTGCGTGCGGGCGCTGATGCGCGCCAGGATCTCCAGACAGACCACCGCGCGCGTCTCCGCGCCCGCGTCCCGCCAGGCGCGCATTCCGGCGCGCATCGCCGGGAGCAGGGTGTCGATGTCCGGGTGGGGGTAGGTGATGCCGAGCTCCGGGCCGTACGGCGAGACCTCGCCGCCCACCCAGTCGTCGGTGCCGGGCTGGTCGAGGTCGAAGCGAGTGCCCTGGAGGGCGTCGAAGGCGGCCTTGCCCTCGGGCAGGCTCAGGCTGCCGTCCTCGCCGTACGCCTTCGGGTGCTCGGGGTGCGGGGACCAGTACGCGCGCGTGCGGATGGTCTCCAGCGCCTGATCGAGCGTGGGCCGGTGCTTCGCGAGCAGCTGTTGCGCGGTGAGTTCGGCGGCCATGGCAGGACCAACTCCTCGTCGGTCAGCTCTCCATCGAGCTGGCGAGCTGGGCAGGAACAGTGGGCAGGGACTGGCTGACAGGGCTAGAGTAACCGAACGATCGGTCGGGACAAGAGGGTCCGCCAAACCTGTGGACAACTTCTCCACGGCCACCCCAGGACCGCCGGCCGGTGGACCGTGCGGGAGGATCGCGAGCATGACAGCACTCGTTCTCAGCAGCGCCGTTGCCGTCGTCGGCACCGGGACCATGGGGCAGGGCATCGCGCAGGTCGCCCTGGTGGCGGGCCACCCCGTGCGGCTGTACGACGCCGTGCCCGGCCGTGCGGCAGCCGCGGCCGAGGCGATCGGGGCCCGCCTCGACCGCCTCGTCGAGAAGGGCAGGCTCACGCCCGGGGACCGCGCCGCCGCGGGCGCCCGGCTCACCCCCGCCGGTGACCTGGCGGAGCTCGCCGACTGCGGCCTGGTCGTCGAGGCGGTGCTGGAGCGGCTCGACGTCAAACAGCAGCTCTTCAAGGAGCTCGAAGACATCGTCACCGAGGACTGTCTGCTCGCCACCAACACCTCCTCCCTCTCCGTGACCGCCGTCGCGGGCGCCCTGCGGGAGCCGGGCCGCTTCGTGGGCCTGCACTTCTTCAACCCGGCGCCCCTGCTCCCCCTCGTCGAGGTCGTCAGCGGCTTCGCGACCGAGGAGGCGGCGGCCACGCGCGCGTACGAGACGGCCAGAGCGTGGGGGAAGACGCCGGTGCGCTGCGCCGACACCCCCGGCTTCATCGTCAACCGCGTCGCGAGGCCCTTCTACGCCGAGGCGCTGCGCCTGTACGAGGAGCGGGTCGCGGACCCCGCGACGATCGACGCGGTCCTGCGCGAGTGCGGCGGCTTCAAGATGGGTCCCTTCGAGCTCACCGACCTCATCGGCCAGGACGTCAACGAAGCCGTCACGCGCTCCGTGTGGGAGTCGTTCTTCCAGGACCCCAAGTTCACCCCCGCCCTCGCCCAGCGGCGCCTGGTCGAGTCGCGGCGCCTCGGCCGCAAGTCGGGACGCGGCTGGTACGCCTACGGGGACGACGCCCCGCGCGCCGAGCCGCACACCGCGGAACCCGCCGACGCCCCGCGCTCCGTCACCCTGCACGGCGACCTCTTCCCCGCCGATGCCCTGGTCGGCCTCATCCGGAAGGCGGGCATCGAGGTGCGCCAGGGGAAGGGCGTCCCGAGCCACCCCGGTCACATCGAGCTGCCGGGTGGCGCGCGGCTCGCCCTCGCCGACGGTTCCGGCGCGGACACCGAGGCGGAGGCCACCATCCACTTCGACCTCGCGCTCGACTACGGGACCGCGACCCGGATCGCGCTCTCCCCGTCGAGCAGGGTGGACGAGCAGGGGCTGCGGGAGGCGGTCGGCCTCTTCCAGGCGCTCGGCAAGAAGGTCAGCGTCATCGGACACGCCCCCGGGATGATCGTGGCCCGCACGGTGTGGATGCTCGTGGACTTCGCCCTGGACGCCGTCGGACGCGGGGTGGCGGACGCCGAGGACGTCGACACCGCCATGCGCCTGGGCGTCAGCTACCCTCTCGGCCCCGTCGAATGGGGCCGCAGGCTCACCGCGTACCGGGTGGCCGAGTGCCTTGAGCTGTTGCACGAGGAGTACCCCACGGGGCGCTATGCCCCGTCCCAGGCCCTGCGGCGCCAGGCCGTGCGAGAGGAATACTCATGACCACCGCCCGGCGTGACACCTACACCCCGGAGACGCTCCTGAGCGTGGCCGTCCGGGTCTTCAACGAGCGTGGCTACGACGGCACCTCCATGGAGCACCTGTCCAAGGCGGCAGGCATCTCCAAGTCCTCCATCTACCACCACGTGACGGGCAAGGAGGAGCTGCTGCGGCGCGCGGTGAGCCGGGCGATCGACGGCCTCTTCGGCATCCTCACCGAGGAGCACGCGCGCGTGGGCAGCGCCGTCGAGCGCCTGGAGTACGTCACGCGCCGCACGGTGGAGGTCCTCGTCGCCGAACTGCCGTACGTGACACTGCTGCTGCGCGTGCGGGGCAACACCGACACCGAGCGGTGGGCCCTTGAGCGGCGCAGGGAGTTCGACCAGCAGGTGGCCGAGCTCCTCAAGGAGGCCGTCGCGGACGGCGACCTGCGCTCCGACGTCGAGCTGCGCCTCGCCACCCGGCTCCTCTTCGGGATGATCAACTCCATTGTGGAGTGGTACCGCCCCGAGAGCAGGGGCGCGGCGAACGGCGAGCAGATCGCGGACGCCGTGGTGCAACTGGCGTTCGGGGGCCTGCGCACCGCCCGCTGAGGCAAGGTGCCGTGGGCCCGCGGCCGCTGCGGGTCCTCAGCTCTCCGGCTCCAGGTCGTCCTCCTCGAAGACCAGCAGCGTACGGGTGCTGAGGACTTCGGGGATGGACTGGAGCCGGGTGAGCACCAACTCCCGCAGCGCGCGGTTGTCCGGCGTGTGCACCAGGAGCAGTACGTCGAAGTCTCCGCTGACGAGCGCGATGTGCGACGCACCGGGAAGTGCGCGCAACTGCTCGCGCACCGTGCGCCAGGTGTTCTGGACGATCTTGAGCGTGATGTACGCGGACGCGCCCTGCCCGGCGCGCTCGTGGTTGATGCGCGCCCCGAAGCCCCTGATGACGCCGTCGTCGATGAGGCGGTTGATCCGCGCGTAGGCGTTGGCGCGCGAGACGTGCACGCGCTCGGCGACGGAGCGTATCGAGGCGCGACCGTCCGTGTGCAGGATCTGGAGGATGTCGCGGTCGATGGCGTCCAGCGGCCGGGGCTCGGGCGCGCCGGGCTCCGGATGATCACTCTCGAGCCGGTCGGCCATTCGTTCAGATGCCATGTCCCCCCGCCTCCCTACCATGGACGTACTGCATCCATCCCAGGCTGTGGAGAACCGTTTGTCCACAGCCTGGAGGTGCCTGTAGCCAAAATGTGCCGACGACCGAACAATCGGTAGGTGAGGCGCGTCACAGCTCCGTGCCTCTTTGCCGCTCCCACGAGGAGACCGCTTCCCACAGGAGGTGCCGTCATGACGGTCATGGAGCAGCGGGGCGCCTACCGGCCGACCCCGCCCCCCGCCTGGCAGCCCAGGACCGACCCCGCGCCCCTGCTCCCGGACCCGGAGCCGTACCGGATCCTGGGCACCGAGGCCGCCGCGAAGGCCGATCCGGAGCTGCTGCGCCGTCTGTACGCGGAGCTGGTGCGCGGACGCAGGTACAACACGCAGGCCACGGCCCTGACGAAGCAGGGCAGGCTCGCCGTCTACCCCTCGAGCACCGGCCAGGAGGCCTGCGAGGTGGCCGCAGCGCTGGCGCTCCAGGAGCGGGACTGGCTCTTTCCCAGCTACCGCGACACCCTCGCCGTCGTCGCCCGCGGCCTGGACCCGGCGAGCGCGCTCACCCTCCTGCGCGGCGACTGGCACACCGGTTACGACCCGCGTGAGCACCGCATAGCGCCGCTCAGCACGCCGCTCGCCACCCAGCTCCCGCACGCCGTGGGCCTCGCGCACGCCGCGCGCCTCAAGGGCGACGACGTGGTCGCGCTCGCCATGGTCGGCGACGGCGGCACCAGTGAGGGCGACTTCCACGAGGCGCTGAACTTCGCGGCCGTGTGGCAGGCGCCCGTGGTCTTCCTCGTGCAGAACAACGGATTCGCGATCTCCGTGCCGCTCGCCAAGCAGACCGCCGCCCCGTCCCTGGCCCACAAGGCCGTCGGGTACGGCATGCCGGGACGCCTGGTGGACGGCAACGACGCGGCGGCGATGCACGAGGTCCTGAGCGAAGCGGTGACCCGCGCGCGGCAGGGCGGCGGCCCGACGCTCGTCGAGGCGGTCACCTACCGCATGGAGGCCCACACGAACGCCGACGACGCCACGCGGTACCGCCAGGACGCGGAGGTCGAGGCCTGGCGCGACCACGACCCGATCGTCCTGTTGGAGCGGGAGCTGACGGAGCGCGGCCTCCTGGACGACGACGCGAAGAGGCAGGTGGGCGAGGACGCCGAGGTGATGGCCGCCGACCTGCGCGCACGGATGAACCAGGACCCCGTGCTCGACCCCATGGACCTCTTCTCGCATGTGTACGCGGAGCAGACCTCGCAACTGCGCGAACAGGCGGCCCAGTTGCGGGCCGAGCTCGAAGTGGCCTCGGAAGAGGCCGGGGAGGAAACCCGATGACCACGGTCACGGCGAAGCCGGCCACCAAACCGGCCACCATGGCCCAGGCCCTCGGGCGCGCCCTGCGCGACTCCATGGCCGAGGACCCGTCCGTCCACGTCCTGGGAGAGGACGTCGGCGCGCTCGGCGGAGTCTTCCGGGTCACCGACGGACTCGCCGCTGAGTTCGGCGAGGACCGCTGCACGGACACGCCGCTGGCCGAGGCGGGCATCCTCGGCGCGGCCGTGGGCATGGCGATGTACGGCCTGCGGCCCGTCGTGGAGATGCAGTTCGACGCGTTCGCCTACCCCGCCTTCGAGCAACTCCTCTCGCACGTCGCGAAGATGCGCAACCGCAGCCGCGGCGCCATGCCGCTGCCCATCACCGTCCGGGTGCCCTACGGCGGCGGGATCGGCGGCGTCGAGCACCACAGCGACTCCTCCGAGGCGTACTACATGGCGACCCCGGGGCTGCACGTCGTCACGCCGTCCACGGTCGCCGACGCCTATGGCCTGCTGCGGGCCTCGATCGCCTCCGACGACCCGGTCGTCTTCCTGGAGCCGAAGCGGCTGTACTGGTCGAAGGCCGACTGGAACCCCGAGGCCCCGTCGGCCGTTGAACCGATAGGACGCGCGGTGGTGCGGCGCCCCGGCCGCAGCGCCACCCTCATCACGTACGGCCCGTCCGTGCCCGTCTGCATGGAAGCCGCCGAGGCGGCGCGGACCGAGGGCTGGGACCTCGAAGTGGTCGACCTGCGCTCACTGGTGCCGTTCGACGACGAGACGGTCGCCGCGTCCGTCCGGCGCACGGGCCGGGCGGTCGTCGTGCACGAGTCGAGCGGCTTCGGCGGTCCCGGGGGAGAGATCGCCGCGCGGGTCACCGAGCGGTGCTTCCACCACCTGGAGGCACCGGTGCTGCGGGTCGCGGGCTTCGACATTCCTTATCCGCCGCCGATGCTGGAGAAGCACCACCTGCCGGGTGTCGACCGCATCCTCGACACGGTGGCGCGGCTTCAGTGGGAGGCGGAGAGCTGATGGCGCAGGTGCTCGAGTTCAAGCTGCCCGACCTCGGTGAGGGACTGACCGAGGCCGTGATCGTCAACTGGCTCGTCCAGGTCGGGGACGTCGTCGCGGTGGACGAGCCGGTCGTCGAGGTCGAGACGGCCAAGGCGATGGTCGAGGTGCCGTGTCCGTACGGGGGCGTGGTGACGGCCAGGTYCGGCGAGGAGGGCAGCGAGATGCCCGTCGGCGCACCGCTGCTGACCGTCGCGGTGGGCGCCCCCGCCCAGGCGCCCGACGTGGAAGGGCCTGCCGGGGCGCCCGCCCCGCAGGAGCCCGCCGAGCGTGCGCTGCGCACGGCGGCCGAGGAGGAGTCCTCCGGCAATGTCCTGGTCGGGTACG
This sequence comes from Streptomyces flavofungini, assembly GCF_041028215.1. Classification (GTDB taxonomy): domain Bacteria; phylum Actinomycetota; class Actinomycetes; order Streptomycetales; family Streptomycetaceae; genus Streptomyces; species Streptomyces flavofungini_B. The sequence goes on along the minus strand of NZ_JASKYR010000288.1, from coordinate 38 downwards.
GGACGGCGGCCGCCCCCGCCCGCCGCAGAAGGCTGCGG
>NZ_JASKYR010000287.1:0-9775 GCF_041028215.1 Streptomyces flavofungini | reverse complement strand
GTTCGAAGGGCGGGGGGTCGATGGCGCCGTCGGGGTCGAGGCCGCGGGCGCTCACCGGTGCCTCGATGCCGAGGTCGGGTACGTCGACGCGCCGCGGCCGGGCGGGGGCCAGCGGCTCGTGGCCGCTCGGCAGCTCGACGCCGAGGGGACGGCCGACCGCCGCCACGTCACCGGTCGCGGGTGCGGTGAGGCCGCCGGGCAGGCCGGAGAGGCCGCTGCCCCACAGCCCGAGGCCCACGAGCAGAACCGCCCAGGCGATCCCCGTGAGGAGGCGCGCGGGCCCGGGTGCGCGTTTGTCACCGGACATGTTCACGCCCGCCCGTCACTCGGGGCGACGCCGTCGGACGCTGCGGAAGGCCACGGCGACGGCGGCCACCCCGGCGAGGACCAGGCCGACCACGGCGTGCCGGGTGCCGGGGCCCGCCTCGGCGGCGTCGTCGTCGCGGGCCGCGTGCGCGGCGAGCCCGGAGGTGCCGCCGCCACCGGCCTTGGACGGGGCCTCGGGCGCGGGCTCGTGGTGCTCGACGGCGACGGTGCCCGCGCCCTGATGGGGGTGGCCGTCACAGGTGACGGTGACGTCGTAGGTGCCGGTCAGGCCCTCTCTGACGCGGGCGCTGCCCTTGAGCGCGTGGGAGCCGCCGCCCTCCCCGGTGAGCTCGGCGTCCTGTTCGAAGGCTCCGGACCCGGCCGACCCCGTGGTGCCCTCGCATCCCGTGACGCTCACCTCGACGGTGGCGCCGGGCGCGGTACTAGACGGGGTGACTCCGGCCCGTACGGACCCCTGGTCGTGGGCCTGGGCCGCGCCCGGCAGGGCCATGGCGAGGGCCACGGCGACCGGGGCGGCGCGGAGAGCTAGCGGACCTATACACATCGTGAACCTCCTCCTCCGAGGTTCACGCCGGGTGAGCGTCACCGACCACCGGAGTGTGGCAAACGGGTCGCACCCGGGGACCGGACCTAGACGCGGTCCACCAGGTCAGCGATGGAGTCCACCACCGTGGAGGGCCGGAAGGGGTACTGGTCGATGCCGTCGCGGGAGGTCAGTCCGGTGAGGACGAGGAAGGTCTCCATCCCGGCCTCCAGACCCGCGAGGACGTCGGTGTCCATGCGGTCGCCGATCATGGCGCTGGTCTCGGAGTGCGCCCCGATGGCGTTGAGGCCGGTCCGCATCATCAGGGGGTTCGGCTTGCCCGCGAAGTACGGGGTCCTGCCGGTCGCCTTGGTGATCAGCGCGGCGACGGCGCCCGTGGCGGGCAGCGGCCCCTCGGTGGAGGGACCGGTCTCGTCGGGGTTGGTGCAGATGAAGCGGGCCCCGCCGTTGATGAGGCGCACGGCCTTGGTCATGGCCTCGAAGGAGTAGGTACGGGTCTCGCCGAGCACCACGTAGTCCGGGTCGTGGTCGGTGAGGACGTAGCCGATGTCGTGCAGCGCGGTCGTCAGGCCCGCCTCGCCGATGACGTAGGCGGTGCCGCCGGGGCGCTGGTCGTCGAGGAACTTGGCGGTGGCGAGCGCGGAGGTCCAGATGTTCTCGACGGGCACGTCCAGGCCCATGCGGTTCAGGCGGGCCTGGAGGTCGCGCGCGGTGTAGATGGAGTTGTTGGTGAGGACCAGGAACGGCTTGCCGGACTCGCGCAGCTTCTTTATGAAGGCGTCGGCACCCGGGATCGGGACGCCCTCGTGGATCAGCACGCCGTCCATGTCGGTCAGCCACGATTCGATGGGCTTGCGCTCTGCCATGGGGTGCACTCCTGCGGTCTGCGAGTTCTGAGAGGCGCCGGGACAGCGCTGTGCCGACGCCCTTAGCCTAAACAGGGAACCGTGATCTTGACCCCGCCGATCCCGGGCGGATCATGCCCGGCCGTGCACGCTTCCGCACACGGTCAGCTCCCGGTGGCCGCCTTCCAGTCCGCCACATAGCGGGGCAGGTTCTCGGAGATGTCCGTCCAGTCCGGCTCGAACACCTCGACCCCTTCGACGATCCTGTCCAGGGCGATGGCGTCGGTGTCGGTGGCCTTGATGTCCTTGCGGGCCGCGAAGCCGCCGCCGACCGAGCTGACCTGGGACTGCGCCTTCCGGCTCAGGAGGTAGTCCAGGAACTTCCTGGCGTTGGCGCTGTGCGGGGCGTTGGTGACCAGGCCCGCCGCGTACGGCAGGGCGAAGGTGGTGGGCCTGCCGCCCTTCCGCGCCGGGAACCAGATGCCGAGGTTCGGCATGTCCTTGGACTGCGCGTAGTTCATCTGGACGTCGCCGTTGGCGGCGAGCAGCTCGCCCTTGTCGACCTTGGGGGCCAGCTTGCCGGTGGAGGCGGACGGTCCGACGTTGTTGTTCTGGAGCTTCTTCAGGTAAGCCATCGCCTGCTTCTCGCCGCCGAAGTCGTGCATGGCCTTGATGAGCACGGCCGTGCCGTCGCCCGCGACGCCGGGCGTGGAGTACTGCACCTTGTTCTTGTAGGTGTCCTCGGTGAGGTCCTCCCAGGTCCTGGGGGCCTTGCCGCCGGGCAGCTCCTTCTTGTTGCGGATGAAGCCGAAGTAGTTGTTCACGACGGCGGTCCACTTGCCGCCGGCGTCCTTGGCGGAGCCGTCGACCTCTTCGGCGCCCTCGGGCTCGTACGCCTTCAGGAGCCCCTTGGCGTCGGCCTGCTGGATGAAGGGCGGCAGCGTGATCAGGACGTCGGCCTGGGTGTTGGACTTCTCGCGGACGGCGCGCTGCACCATCTCGCCCGAGCCGCCCTCCACGTAGTTGACCTTGATGCCGGTCTTCTTCTCGAAGTCCTTGAAGACCTGGTCGTACCAGCCGTCGCCGTTCTCGCCCTTGAGGCCGTCGGCGCTGTAGACGGTGACGGCCTTGTCGTCGGAGGCGGCGGAGGTGCCGCCACACGCGGTGAGGGAACCGGCGAGGACGAGGCCGCCGGTGACGGCGGCGAGCGTGCGGAGCTGCGTGGCGCGTGACATGACGTGGGGTACTCCTTGCGAGGGGGTCGGGCGTGGCGGGGTCAGCGGTAGGAGGCGCGGGTGCGGACGCGGGAGACGGCGAGGAGCACCAGCAGGGTCGCCGCCATCAGGACGACCGCGAGGGCCGCTCCGGTGAAGGCCGAGCCGCGGTCGGTGGCGGCGTAGATCCGCACCGGGAGCGGCGTCCAGTCGGGTGGGTAGAGCATCATCGTGGCGCTCAGCTCGCCCATGGAGAGGGCGAAGCAGAGCCCGGCGGCGGCGCTCAGGGAGGGCAGGAGGAGCGGCAGCTTCACCTTCCACAGGACGTGGGAGGGGCGGGCGCCGAGCGAGGCGGCGGCCTGTTCGTACGCCGGGTCGAGCCGGGCGAGGGCGGCGGCGACCGACTGGTGGGCGAAGGCGGTGACGAGCACGGCGTGCGCGAGGACGACGATCCACCGGGTGCCGTTGAGGATCATCGGCGGCTTGCTGAACGCCACGAGGACCGCGAGGCCGACGACGAGGGACGGCACGGCGACCGGCAGCACGAAGAGCGTGCCGAGCACCCGGCCGGTGAACCGGGAAAGACCGTTCCCCTTCTTCAGGGAGTCGGCGGCGAGCGCGGCCCACGATCCGGCGGCGAGTGCCAGGAGGCTCGCGGTGACGGCGGTGACCAGGCTGGTGGTGAGGGCCTGGAGCGACTCGCCGCGGGTGGCCGCCGCGTAGTGCGCGGTGGTGAGGCCGGAGGGGAAGGCGCCGGACCAGTGGGCGGAGAAGGACGCCGCGAGGATCACCAGGAGCGGTAGCGCGAAGAGGGGCAGGAAGAGGACGGCGAAGAGGACCCAGGCGGCCCGTCTGCCGCCGCGGCTATGCACCAGCACGTCGGCTCACCACCCGGTAGAGGCCGTACAGGCCCACGGAGATCGCGATGTTGACGACGGCGACGACGCAGGCCGCCGGGTAGTCGGATTCGAGGATCGCCTTGCCGTAGACGAGCGTCGGCAGGGTGGTGACGCCCTTGGCGCCGGTGAAGAGCACGATGCCGAACTCGTTCAGGCACATCACGAGGACGAGGCTGCCGCCCGCGGCGAGCGCGGGCAGCGCCTCGGGCAGGATGACGCGGCGGACGATGCGGGCGGGCCGCGCGCCGAGGCTGGAGGCCACCTCCAGCTGGGCCGTGTCGAGCTGGGAGAACGCGGCGAGCAGCGGGCGCAGCACGAACGGCGTGAAGTACGTGATCTCCGCGAGGAGCACGCCCCACGGCGTCGTCAGGAACTGGAAGGGCCCCTCGGCGGCCCCGGTCGCGTCCGTCCAGACGCCGTTGGCCATGCCCTTGGTGCCGTAGACGAAGAGCAGGGCGAGGGTGATCAGGAAGGACGGGAAGGAGAGGAAGACGTCGATGAACCGGGAGACGGCCCTGGCCCCGGGGAACGGCACGAAGGCGATGACCAGCGCGAGGGCGAAGCCGAGCACCAGGCATCCCGCCGTGGACCCGAGCGCGAGCCACACGGTGGTGCCGAGCGCCTCCCGGAACGCCTCGGACGCGAAGACGTCCGCGTAGGGGCGGAAGGAGGTCCCTCCGGTGTCGGGCCGCACGGACTGCTGGACGACCAGGGCGAGCGGGTAGAGGAAGACGAGGCCGAGGACGGCGACGGGCGGCAGGGCCCACACCCAGCGGGGCACGGTCCTTGGCGGCCGCGCCTCGCGCGCGGGCGCCGGGGTGAGCGTGGCGCTAGCCATCGGCCACCCCCGCCGAGAGCAGGACCGCGTCCTCGGGGGCGAAGTGCACGGTGACCTCGTCGCCGATGCCGGGCGGGTCCCGCAGCTCGCGGACGTCCGCCTTGACCCGCTCCCCGGCGACGTCGACGTACAGCCGGTGCGTCGCGCCCCGCCACTGGACCTCGCTCACCCGGCCGGTGAGGGCGTTCGGCCCGTCCCCGAGGCCGACGAGGTGCGGCCGGACGCAGAGCGTGGCGCCCGCCCCGGCGGCGGCACCACGCGTGTCGACCTTCAGCTCGGTCCCGCCGTGCGAGACCGACCCCTCTCCCACGGTCACCGGGAGGAGGTTGGCGTTGCCGACGAACGAGGCCGTGAACTCCGTACGAGGGGTCCGGTAGAGCTCCTGCGGGGTGCCGCAGTCCCGGAGCCTCGCGCGGTCCATGACGGCGATGCGGTCCGCCAGGGTCAGCGCCTCCACCTGGTCGTGGGTGACGTACAGGATGGAGACGTCGGGCAGCTCCCGGTGCAGCCGGGCGAGTTCGGCGAGCATGCCGGACCTGAGCTGTGCGTCGAGCGCGGAGAGCGGCTCGTCGAGCAGGAGCACGCCGGGCCGGATGGCCAGGGCCCGCGCGATGGCGACGCGCTGCTGCTGGCCGCCGGAGAGTTCACGCGGGTAGCGCCTCGCGTACGCGCCCATGCCCGTCATCTCCAGGGCCTCGGCGACCCGGCCCGGGATCTCGGCCTTGGCGGTCTTCTGGGCCTTCAGGCCGAAGGCCACGTTGTCCGCGACGCGCAGATGCGGGAAGAGCGCGTACTGCTGGACGACCATGCCGATGCCCCGCCGGTGCGGCGGCAGCGCGGTGACGTCGCGCCCGCCGATGAACACCCGCCCGGACGCGGGCCGCACGAACCCCGCGACGGCTCGCAGCGCGGTGGTCTTGCCCGACCCCGAGGGGCCGAGCAGGGCCATGACCTCGCCGGGTCCGACGGTCAGGTCGAGGGAGTCGAGGACGGTGTGGCCGTCGTAGGCGACGGAGACCCGCTCGAAGCGGATGCCGCCGCTCATGTGCCCGTCCCGGCGGGCGGCGCGAGGAGCGCGGGCAGACCGGCGACCGAGGCGAGGACGTGCGTGGCGCCGTGCTCCTTGAGCGTGTCCTCGCCGTGGGCGCCGGTCAGCACGCCCGCGACGACCCCGGCTCCGGCCCGGACCCCGCTCGTCATGTCGTAGGCGGTGTCGCCCACGACGGCGACCTCCCTGACGTCCGCCACGGCCCCGGTCCGCAGGAACGCGCTGAGCACCATGTCGGGGTAGGGGCGCCCCCGGCCGCCCGCGTCGGCGGGGCAGAGGGTCAGCTCGACGAGGCCGCGCCAGCCGAGCGCGTCGAGGATGGCGTCCTGAGTGACGCGGGCGAAGCCGGTGGTGAGGACGACGGTGCGCCCGTCGGCCCGCAGCGCCTCGATGGCCTCCCGCGCCCCGCTGACGGGGGCGATGCGGCCCGCCTCGACCAGTTCTCCGTACGCCGTCTCGAAGGCGGTGTTGGCCCGCCGCGCGAGCGTCTCGTCGCCGAACAGGTGCCGGAAGACGGAGATCTTGGACTCGCCCATCGTGGCGCGTACGTAGTCGAGCTTGCCCGCGTGGTCGGCGGAGCCCGGTTCGACGCCGAGTTCCGCCGCCGCCGCGGAGAAGGCCTGTTCGACGAGGCCGCCGTCGGCGACAGTGGTCCCCGCCATGTCGAGCACGACGAGCCCGACGCGGTGCTGTGGCACGTTCATGTTCCTCACCAGTTCAGTTCGTTCGCGGTCCGCTCGGCGATGGCGGGCGAGCAGGTCATGCCGCGCCCGCCGGGCCCGGTGACCAGCCACACGCCCTCGTGCACCTCCTGGCGGTGGACGACACGGCTGGTGTCGACGCACTGCGCGTACACCCCGGCCCAGCGCCGCCTGACCTTCGGCAGCGGGCGGCCGAGGAAGCCCTCGACGACCTCGGTGAGGTGGTCGTAGGGGTCTTCGAGGGTGTCGAAGGCGAAGGGGTGCTCGTACTCGTGGGTGTCGCCGACGGTCAGGCCGCCGTCCGCGCGCTGCACCATCAGGAGCTGCATCCGGTGCGCGGCGGCAGTCGGGGTCTGCGGCTGCCCGGCGTTGAGCGCGTCGAGCGCGGGCGAGGCGTACGCGGGGTAGTACCGGAAGCTGTCCGCGTCCGCCACGGACGTGGTCAGTGCCTCGCCGAGCGGCTCGGTCTGCATCATCTGGAGCCGGACCCGCCGTACGGGCAGGTCTGGTCCCGCCAGTTCGCGCACGAGGCCGCCGAGCCAGGCGCCGGTGGCGAGCACGACGACGTCGCCCGCGTGCACCTGCCCGTGGTCGTCCCGCACCGCGCCCGCGCCGACGACCTCGCGGACCTCGCGGTTCGGCAGGAAGGTGTAGCGGGGCGACCTCAGGAGCGCCTCGCGCAGCCGCACCTGGGCGGTGCGGGGCTCCACGGCGGCGTCCCGCTCGCACCACAGGGCCGCGCTGAACTCGCCGCGCAGGGCCGGGTTGAGGGCGCGTGCCTCGTCGGCGGTGAGCAGCTTGTGGCCGCGGGCCGCCGCGTCGGGGCGGGCCAGCGCGGCCTCGGCGACCGCCCGTTCCCGCTCGTCGCGTACGAGGGTCAGGGACCCGTTGGCCCGGAAGCCGAGGCCGGGGACGCGCTCGCCGATGCCCTCCCACAGCTCGCGGGCGCGCAGCGCGGTGTCGAGCTCCTCGCCGCCCGCGCGGCCGCTCACCCAAATCTGCCCGAAGTTGCGGAGCGACGCCCCGCGGGCCTCGCTCTCGCGCTCGATCTGTACGACCTCGTGGCCGCGTTCCACTGCGTGCCAGGCGTGCATGGTGCCCACCACGCCGGCTCCTACGACGATGACTCTCACGGCCGCAACGCTCCTTTCGCCGGGTGGCGCGGGCGGGGCCGGGCGGCAACGGGACGGTTAACGGGTCATCAAGCTTGGACTAGACCCGTTATGTTCTCGTTATCCGGGCAGGGTGGGTGCGACGCCTTCGGCTCTCAGCCGCCGAGCCGTGCCGTGAAGGAGAACCGGTCGCCCCGGTACAGGGTGCGGACCCGCTCCAGGGGGAGGCCCGCCGTGTCGCGGGAGAGCCGGTGGATGAGCAGCATGGGCAGCGCGGGGGGCGTGCCGATGAGCAGCGCCTCGCGCGGGGCGGCGAGGACCGTCTCGATCCGCTCGTCGGCGTCCCCGAAGGCGATGCCGAGCTTCTCGCGGAGGTGGGCGTAGAAGGACGAGTCGGGGGCGAAATCGGTGTCGAGGCGGGGCACGCGGGCCACGGAGACGTAGGTGCTCTCCAGGCCGACCCGCTCGTCGTCGGCGAGCAGGACGCGCTCCATGTGCCAGACGGGCTCGCCGGGCTCCGCCCCGATGTCGGCGGCGAGGGCGGGCGGGCAGGGGAAGCGGTCGAGCGAGATCAGGGTCCGTCCCGGGGTCCGCCCCTGGCGCGCAKKSGGSSSCGCGGCGACCGTGCCGCGCCCCTGCCTGCGCAGCCGCCCCTCCAGGAGCAGTTCGCGCAGCGCCTGGCGCACGGTCTCCCGCGCCACCTCGTACCGCACCGCGAGATCCCGCTCGGCGGGCAGCGCCTGGCCCTCGCCGAGGTCGTCCACGAGGGCGGAGATCCTGGCCTTGACGGCGTAGTACTTCGGGATGCGACCGTGCTCGGGGATGCCGGAGCGGACGGGGGCGCCCGGCACGTGACCGAGCAGGTCGGCGGGGTTCAGTTGGTCCACCGGGGGATGTTCGCAGACGGACGTGAACGGCCGGGTTCAGCGGGGGGCGCCTGGCGTCCGGTCGCGGTACCTGCGGGAGAAGGCGATCAGGGCGGCGCCGCCGATGACGAGGAGGGCGGCCGTGGCGCCGAGCCCGGTCAGATAGCGCTCACCCGTCCGCGCGAGCTGGTCGGCGGAGAGCATGGCGGGGGCGTCGGGCGCGATGCCGAAGGCGTAGGGGTTGGACTCGCCGACCCAGTCGCCGTCGTTCTTCCTGCGCTGGACGAGGGCGGCGGTGGCGGTGACGGTGTCGGCGGCGGCCTCGCCGGTGAAGCCCATCCGTACCTTGACGGTGACGGTCTTGCCCGGCCCGACGGAGAACCCGCCGAACCCGTCGTCGAAGACGCCGATGATCTCGCTCTGGTCGGTCCGGTGGAACGCCACGGGGTGCCAGCGGGAGCCGTCGTGGAATTCGAGCCCGATGTGCTCGGGGCGCAGCGACCGCTCCTTGCCGACCAGGACGACGAGGGGGTGGACGCGGTCGCAGGTCTCACTGGTGGCGTTGGTGAGCCCGATCGCCCACTCCTGCCGCCCGCCGCCCGGCCGGTAGGTGCGGGGTCCCTCGTGGATACGGGCGTCGACGGGGAAGTCGGCACGGTCGGCGGGAGCGCAGCTGGGTTCGTACGCGACGAGCGGGGCGGGGCCCTGGCGGGCGGCGGGCGTGCTTGTTCCCTCGACGGTGGACGCCTCGGTGCCGGGCCCCCGGGTGACGGTGGACGCCTCGGTGCCGGGCCCCCGGGTGACGGTGGACGCCGTCGCGGCGGCGGGCGCCCCGGCGAGGGTCAACGCCTCGGTGCCGGGCGCCCCGGTCACGGTGGACGCCCTCGCGGCGGCGGGCGCCCCGGCGAGCGCGCACGCGAGGGTGAGGGCAAGGGCGACGGCGACGGCGGTGGCCACGCCGGAGGCGAGAGAACTGCACAGGCGCATGAGTGACCTTTGCGGGACGGACCGCCGGGAGCGGGACGGTGAACCGGCGACGGGACGGACCACCGGGGAGCGGGACGACGAGCAGACGGCGGGACGAACCGCCGGGGAGCGGGACGATGAGCAGGCGGCGGACGGACCGCCGAGAGCGGGACGGTGAGCCGGGAGCGGGACGGTGAACCGGTGGCGGACGGTGAGCAGGCGGCCGGACGGACCGCCGGGGAGCGGGACGGTGAGCCGGTGGCGGGACGGTGAGCCGGGAGCGGGACGGTGAACCGGTGGCGGACGGTGAGCAGGCGGCCGGACGGACCGCCGGGGAGCGGGACGGGAACCGGTGGCGGGGCAGTGAACCGGTGGCGGCTGCACCCCCGGCGGAGAGCCGCCCCCTCCCCCAGAC
>NZ_JASKYR010000286.1:0-9742 GCF_041028215.1 Streptomyces flavofungini | reverse complement strand
CCCGTAGTGAAGACACGAACACCACGCACGAAGGAGCCCGACCGTGACCACCGGCAACGAACTTGGCTGGCTCCTCGACCGGTCCCTTGGCTCCATAGAGGGGGTGCGGCACGCGGTGCTCATGAGCTCCGACGGCCTGCTGCACTCGCGGACGTCCGGCATCGGCCAGGACGACGCGGAGAAGTTCGCCGCGATCACCGCCGCCGTGCGCGCCGCCGCGCTCGCCTACGACGAGGAGACCGGCGGCGGAGGCACCCGGCAGGCGCTGATCGAGCTGACCAACCACGTGGGGCTGATCACCCAGGCCGGTGGCAACACCATGCTGTCGGTGCAGACCACCGGGCCCGACGCCGACATCGGTCTGATCACCCATCACATGCTGGAGCTGGCCCAGCGCGTCGGCCATGAGATGAAGGTCGCCGCACGGCAGCCTTCCGGACCAGGCCTACCGACGACGTGAGCGGGCCGCGGCGAGACCCGGACCTGGTCAGACCCTACGTCCGTACCGACGGACGGGTCCGCGCCGATCCGGATGTGCGCCTGGAGACCGTGCTGCTCGCGGCGAGCGGCACGAGCGAGGGCCTGGGGGCCGACGCCCGGCGCGTGATGGGCCTGTTCACCCACGCGGGCGGCGGCGGCCTGGCCGTCGCCGACATCGCGGCCGCCCTGGAGTTCCCGCCCTCCACGGTGCGCATCCTCGTCTCCTCGCTCATCGACGAAGGCCTGCTCACCCGACCGGTCGCCGCCGGTGCCGACCAACCCCGAACCGACTTGCTCCAGGAGGTACTGCGTGGTCTCCGCGCCCTCGTCTGACGGCCTGATATACGTGCCTCCCGGCGTCACCCGGTCCGCGAAGATCGTGATCTCGGGCAGCTTCGGCGTCGGCAAGACCACGTTCGTGGGCAGCGTCTCCCAGATCCCGCCGCTGCGCATGGAGGAGCGGATCACCGAGGCCAGCGCCGGAGTGGACGACCTGGCGCGCACCCCGCGCAAGACGACCACCACCGTCGGCATGGACTTCGGGCGGCTGCATCTGAGCGACGCCCTCGTGCTGTACCTGTTCGGCACCCCGGGCCAGGGCCGTTTCCGCCCCATGTGGGCGGGGCTCACCGAGGGCGCGCTCGGGGCGCTCGTCCTGGTCGACACCCGCAATCTGGAGGCCTCCTTCGAGATCCTCGCGCTGCACGAGGAGCAGGGCACCCCGTACGCGGTGGCGGTCAACCTGTTCGACGGAGCCCCGCGCTACGACCTCGACGAGATCCGTCAGGCCCTCGACCTGGACGCGCACACCCCGCTGACGACGTGCGACGCGCGGGACGCCACCTCCAGCGTCCTGGCCCTGATCACCCTGTGCGAGTACCTGACCGGCTTGCACGCACCCGCTTTGGAGCCCCGCCCGTGACCAGCCCGACCACGACCGAAGCGGCGTACGAGCGCCGCATCGCCCTGTACGAGGCGGAGTTCGCGGCCGATCCGCACGCCGCGTACGCGAAGATGCGGGCGGAGTTCGGCCCCTTCGTCCCGGTGGACCTCGTCCCCGGGGTCCCGGCGACGCTCGTCATCGGCTACGCCCAGGCCCGGCGCATCCTCRRCGACCCCCTGCGCTTCCCCGCCGACCCCCGGGTCTGGGAGCAGTCGGTGCCCGCGACCTGCCCGGTGCGTCCGATGATGGAGTACCGCCCCAACGCCCTGCGTTCGTCGGGCCCCGCCCACACCCGCTACCGGTCGGCGAACACCTCCGCGATCAACGCCGTCGACCAGCATGAACTCCGTACGCTGGTCGAGCGGGTCGCCGATGCCACCATCGGTGACTTCCGTGCGGCGGGCGAGGCCGATCTGCTGACCCAGTACGCCTGGCCCATCGCCTTCCGTGTGCTGAGCGCGCTGCTCGGCTGCCCGGACGAGATGGGCCGCCGCATCGCCGACGGCATGGCCAAGATCTTCGAGGGCGTCGACGCCGCCAGCGGCAACGACATCCTGGCCCAGGCCCTCGCCGACCTGGTGGCGCTGCGCCGTCGGCAGCCGGGCGACGACATCACCTCCCGGCTCCTCGCGCACGACGCGGCCCTGGACGACACCGAGATGGCCCACCAGCTCGTCACCCTGTACGGCGCGGGCATCGAGCCGCTGACCAACCTCATCAGCAACACCGTCCTGAAGATCCTCACCGACGACCAGTTCTCCGGGGACCTGCACGCGGGCGGCTCATCGGTGCGCGAGGCGCTCGACACGGTGCTCTACCTCGACCCGCCCATGGCGAACTACTGCATCAGCTATCCGCCGCACCCGGTCGACGTGGACGGGTTCCTGCTGCCCGCGCACCAACCCGTCGTCATCTCGATGGCGGGCTGCAACAACGACCCCGCCCTCGGGGACCAGCGCACCGCGAGCAACCGCGCCCACCTGTCCTGGAGCACCGGACCGCACGCCTGCCCCGCGCGCCCGCACGCCTACCTCATCGCGGAGACGGCCGTCACCCACCTGCTCGACGCGCTGCCGGAGATGGACCTCGCCACCGCCCCCGACGAGCTGCTCTGGCGCCCCGGACCCTTCCACCGGGCGCTGGCCGCCCTGCCCGTCTCCTTCCCCACCGCCGAATCCGTCTGAAGGGACACCCACCATGTCCGCGCCCACGCAGCCCATCACCCTCGACCCCACCGGGGCCCGCGCACACGACGAGCACCGCGAGCTGCGGCAGCACGGCCAGGCGGTCCGCGTCGACATCCTGGGCGTGAACGCCTGGTCCGTCACCGATCCCGCCCTGCTCAAGGAGCTGCTGACCAGCCCCGATGTCTCCAAGGACGCCCGCGCCCACTGGCCCGACTTCGCCGAGACGGTCCAGCGGTGGCCGCTGGCCCTGTGGGTCGTGGTGGAGAACATGTTCACCGCCTACGGAGCCGACCACCGGCGGCTGCGCCGCATGGTCGCCCCCGCCTTCAGCCACCGCCGCATAGCCGCGCTCCAGCAGGACATCGACGCGGTCGTCACCGGCATCGTCGACCGCCTCGCTGCCGTCCCGCCCGGCGAGACCGTCGACCTGCGCGAGCAGCTCGCCTTTCCGCTGCCCATCGCGGTCATCAGCCGGCTCATGGGCGTTCCCGCCGAGCAGCGTGAGGCCTTCCGCACGATGGTCGACGGCGTCTTCGACACCACCCTGACCGCCGAGCAGTCCGAGGCCAACACCAAGGCGCTGTACGTCGCCCTGCACGAGCTCATCGCCGCCAAGCGCACCGAGCCCGGCGACGACATGACCTCGCTGCTCATCACCTCGCGCGACGAGGACGAGGAGGGCGGCCTCTCGGAGGACGAGCTCCGCGACACCCTGCTGCTGATGATCAGCGCTGGATACGAGACCACCGGCAACGTCATCGACCAGGCCATCACCCAGCTCCTGACCCACCCCGACCAGCTCGCGCTGCTCAGGTCGGGCCAGGTGGACTGGGGCGACGCGGTCGAGGAGACCCTGCGCCTGGAACCGGCCGCCCGGCATCTGCCCCTGCGGTTCGCGCTGACCGACATCGCCCTCCCCGACGGACAGACCATCGCCCGGGGCGAGGCGATCCTCGCCTCCTACGCGGCGGCCAACCGGCACCCCGACTGGCACGGCGAGACCGCGGACGCCTTCGACATCACCCGTACGACCAAGGAGCACCTCGCCTTCGGGCACGGCGTCCACTTCTGCCTCGGCGCCCCGCTGGCCCGTATGGAGGTCGTCACGGCGCTGCGTCTGCTCTTCGAGCGCTTCCCGCAGGCCGAACTCGCCGTGCCCGCCGCCGAACTGCTGCCGCTCGGCTCCCTGATAAGCAACGGCCACCAGTCGCTGCCGGTCATCCTGCGACCCGCCACGGACTGACCCCGGACGCGGGTCCCCGCGGCACCGGCCGCCCCGGACGGGCCGCGGGTCCGGCGTGGCCGAGGGCATGCACTACGTACGTCCTGCTGCCGATTCACCACGGGAACGCATGCATGAATCGTGCGATGTCTCATCCGCCTGTCGAAGGCGTGGCGCGACAGGGGAGGCGCGGCGGGCGGCGCATCGGCCGGGGCCGCGCCTCTCCCGCCCGTCGRGCCTCACCGCCCGCCCGGTGGCCATGGCGTCGGCACCCGGTCGCGGCGGATCGGCCGTCGCGCCCAGCGGCACCTTCCGGTCGGCCGGATCCGGCCCTACGCTGCCAGTGGAACCGCAACTACCGGCCATTCTCCCTGGGGGCGCGAGCACGGTCGGCGGCATGTGCTCACACACCGCCGGCACCAGTGGGGGCATCCCGCGCGAAGCCCGCGACCCGCGCGCGTCGCGCCCGTGGAGCCCCGCCCACGATGCACCGGAACGGGCCACATGACGGGCAAGTATGACACCTACGACCCGCAGCAACGGCTGACCATCGAGGAAGCACCGGCCGAGCAGCACCGCGTACAGCTCAGGCTCGGCGGTGAGCTCGACTTCGCCACCGTCCCCACGCTCTGCGGGGCGGTCGTGGATCTGATAGCGGACGGACACCGGCATCTGCTCCTGAACCTGTCCGCGATCACCTGGTGCGACAACGCGAGCCTCTACACCCTGCTCGGCATCCGCAGCTCGCTGCAGAACGCCGAGGGGAGCCTCGCGCTCACCGCGGCGAGCCCCGCCATCCGCCGCGCCCTCGACCGCACCGGCCTCTCACCCCGCCTGCCGCTGGCTCCGGGCTAGGTCAGGCGCGCGCGGGACAGCACCTGCCCGGCGAGGGCCCTCGGGGGCAGTTCGCCGTCGAGGAAGACCGTGTCGCCGGGCAGGGTGTCCTCGGCGGCCACGCACGCCTCGATCCGGCCCTTGCACCAGCGCCGGACGTGCTCGTCCCGCGCGGGGTCGTCCGGGGTGAAGACGCGGCCGTCGATCCGCCTCTCCAGCGTCTCGCGGGGGACCTTCAGGAAGAAGTGGTGCGCGGTGACGCCCGCCGTGCGCAACGCGCCGAAGATCTCCGCGACATAGCCCGGGTCGACCAGTGTCATCGGGACCAGGACCGGACGGCCGTACTCCGCGACGAGACCCACGGCGAGGGCCGCGACCTGGCGTCGCCACAGCCGCAGGTCCTGGAAGTCGCCGGTCGGCACCTCGACGATGCTCCGCAGCACGAAGCCGACCGTCTCCGGGTCGAAGACCAGCGCCTCGGGCCACCGCGAGCGCACCTCCTCCACCAGCGTGGTCTTACCGCTGCCGAACGCGCCGTTCACCCAGACGATCATGATGAACCCGCCGGTCCGGCACGGCCGTCGGCCTCCGGCCGCGCGGCGGGCGCGGGCCCCGTACTGCCCCTCGGCACCAGCTCCACGGGCAGGACCACCTGCCGCTCCCGGTGGGTGGCGGGGTCGTCGATGACGCGGCGGGCCAGCTCGGCCGCCGCCTCGCCCAGGCCTCGGGCGGGCTGGGCCAGGGTGGAGAGGTCCCAGGGCTCCGCCATCGTGTGGCCGTCGAAGCCCAGGACGGAGACGCGCTGCGGGACGGGGACGTTGACGCCGCGCAGGACCGTGAGGAGCCGGAAGGCGATGTCGTCCGTCTCGGCGAAGATGGCGGTGGGGGGCTCCGCGAGGCTCAGCAGCCGTCCCACCGCCGCGTCCAGGCTCGGCCCTTCCCAGTGCGGGACCTGGCGGACCAGGTCCTCGTCACGGGCGATGCCCGCCTCCGCGAGGGCCATGCGGTAGCCGTCGAGGCGGGCCCTGCTGCTCCAGGCGAAGCCGGACGGGTCGGCGGGCTCCAGGTAGGCGATGCGCCGGTGGCCGAGGTTGAGCAGATAGCGGGTGCCGCGCCGGGCCGCCTCCACGTCGTCCACGGAGACGCTCGCCCGGCCCTGCTCGTGCTGGCTGACGAAGATCAGGGGCATGCCCAGCTCGTCCAGGCGTGCCCGCTCCTCCGGGGAGAGCGCGAAGCTGACGACGAGCAGCGCGTCGGCGTTGCGCCGGGCGGGGAGCCGGTCGAAGAACTGCGCGCGCTGCTCGGCGGTGGTGACGCTGTAGACGAGCATGTCGAGACCGGCGACGTTGAGCGCGGGCGCCATGCCCGCGAGTGCCGCGCCGAGGAACCAGGAGTCGAGGTTGGGCACGAGCACGGCGACCCGGCCCGTACGCCCGGTGACCAGGCTGGACGCGCTGCGCGAGATCGCGAACGACAGCTCGCGCGCCGCCTGCTCCACCCGTGCCCGGGTCGCCGGGGAGACCGTCGGCAGACCGCGCAGGGTGCGGGAGACGGTGGAGGGCGAGACTCCGGCCCTCTGGGCCACGTCCGCCAACGTGGCGCCCTTCTCAGCGACTTCACCGTTCATGCCGGGACGCTAACACAGGGTGTGCCACATCGATCACAGCATGCTGACAGCGCTGTCATTCCTATTCTCGCCGCACTGACACGGCTGTGACCATTGACACTGTTACTCCAAGCTCCCTACGTTGCTAGCGCTGTCATCAGGCAGTCCCAGAGGGGAGGAACACGCCATGTCCCTGCACCGCCGAGCACTCCTGACGGGCGCCCTGAGCGCCGCCGCGGCGGGTCTGCTGTCCGGATGCGGAGGGAAGGACCTCGACGGCCTGCTCGAACAGGCCGCGACCGTTCCGAGGAGACCGGCCCGTCTCACCTGGTGGGTCTCCGAGATCCCCGCCCGGCGGGGCGCCGTCGTAGCGGATCTGATCATCCGTGCCTTCGAGCGGCGGCACCCCAACATCCACGTCACGAAGATCAACGCGCTGTCCACCTCGGACGGCAACCGCAGCGTGATCACCACCCAGCTCGCGGGCGGCTCCGACCAGCCGGACGTCTACCTCGGCGACACGACGTGGCCCGCGCAGTTCGGTCACTCCTCGCTCGCCCTGCCGGTGGACGAGCTGCTCCCGGACGGCTTCTGGGACGCCTATCCCCCGGCCCTGCGCAGCGGCTCCACTTTCCGGGGCAAGGTCTACGCGGTGCCGTTCTTCACCGACAGCACCTACCTCTTCTACCGCGAGGACCTCCTCCACAAGCACGGGCTGCGCGTCCCCCGGAGCTGGGAGGAACTGCTGCGCACCGCACGCACGGTGCAGACGGCAGGTGACGTGGAGGCCGGGTTCCTGTGGCAGGCGGCGGTGACCGAGTCACTGACGGCCAACGTCACCGAGTTCCTCGCCGACGCGGGCGCGGGCATCCTGGGCGGGAACGGCGAGGCCGTCCTCGGCGGCGCCGCGGCCGAGCGGGCCTTCTCCCTGATGGCGGAGTTCACCGCGAGCGGGGTCACTCCCCGCACCGTGGCCACGTACAAGGAGTCGGACTCCCAGGACGCCTTCGCCGGGGGACGCGGGCTCTTCCTGCGCAACTGGTCCTACGCCTGGGTCAACGCGAGCACCCCGGAAGTCTCCCGTGTCGCCGGGCGGATCGGCGCCGTACCGCGCCCCGGTTTCGAGGGCACCGGGCGCTCCGGCGTCTCCTGCGCGGGCGGCTGGAGCAACCTCGTCAACCCCAGCTCCAAGGAGCTCGGCGCCGCCATGGCGTTCGCGCGGTTCTGCGCGGGGGACGAGGTGCAGCGCCTGCTCGCCCGCGAAGCGGGGGTCATCCCCGCGATGACCTCCGTGCTCGACGGCCGCGAGGCCCGCGCCGCCGGTGATCCGACGGTCCTGCGCGCCGCCGATCTGGAACTGGTCGCCCGGCCCGTGCAGACCCCGTACTACCCGCAGGTCAGCAAGGCGCTCTACACCCCGGCCAACGAGGTCGTACGCGGCGGCCTCTCCCCCGCCGCCGGGGTCCGCGCCGCACGCGAGGGGCTGCGCACGGCCCTGGAAGGGAAGGCGCTGTGACTCCCCTGACGCGGACGAAGACACCGGCGCCGGTGGGTGGAGAGGTCCGCGCCACGGCAGGCACCGCACAGCGGACGCCCGAGCGCACACCCCCGGGCTCCGCCGCCCGCCGCCGCGCCCGAACCGGGTGGCTGTTCACCTCCCCGGCCCTCCTGGTCATCGCGGCGGTGACGGTCTTCCCCGTCGTCTTCTCGTTGCTGCTGTCCTTCTTCGAGGTGCGTCTGGAGTACGGCGGCCTGCGGCTCGGCTCACCCACCCTCGCCCACTACGAGGCGCTCCTGACGCACGCCGAGTGGTACCGGGCGCTCGCGTTCACCCTCGGTTTCACCGTCGTGTCGGTCTTCGCCGAACTGGTCCTCGGCACGCTGACCGCACTGGTCCTGGAGCGGCTCGGCGCCGCCCGGGGCTGGATCCTCGCGCTGCTCCTGCTGCCCTGGGCGGTGATCAACGTCATCGCCGCCCAGTTGTGGGCCTACCTGTTCAACGGCACCTACGGCGCGGTCGGCTGGCTGTGCGAGCAGCTCTTCGGCACCCGTCCCGACATCCTCGGCGAGCCGGTGCCCGCGATGGCGGCGATGGTCGTCGTCGACGTGTGGAAGACGACGCCGTTCGTCGCCATCGTCGTCCTCGCCGGTCTGATGCTCATCCCGGGCGACATCTACGAAGCCGCCGAGATCGACGGCGCCAACGCGTGGACCACCTTCTGGAAGGTCACCCTGCCGCAACTGCGGCCCATCATCGCCATCGCGGTCCTCTTCCGCATCCTCCAGGCGTTCGGCATCTTCGACCTGCCGTACGTGCTGACCTCCGGCGGACCCGGCACGGCCACCCAGTCGGTCGCCATCCTCGGCTACCGCGTCCTCTTCCAGAACCTCGACTTCGGCGGCGGGGCCGCCGTGGCGGTCACCACCGCCGTCATCGTGCTCGGCTGCTGTCTGCTGTTCCTGCGCGTCTTCCGCGGCCAGGTCGACGAGGAGGGCCGGGCATGAGCCGCCACACCCCGCGCACCGGAGTGCGCCGCTACGTCAACGCCGTCAACCTCGGCGGCCTGCTGATCGCCGTCTGCGCCACGCTGCCGCTGCTCTGGATGGCGTCCGCCTCCCTGAAGGGACCCGGCGAGATCAGCGCGACGCCGCCCACCCCGCTGCCGAAGGACCCCACGCTCGGCAACTACGAGACCGCCTTCGCGCGCAACGGCATCGGCCACTACTTCCTCAACAGCGTGGTCGTGGCCTGTCTCTCCACCCTGCTCATCCTGTCCCTGGCGTTCTTCGCCGGATACGCCCTCGCCCGGCTGCCGCTGCGCGGGCGCGGCGCCGTCATGACGGCACTGCTCATGCTGTCGGTCTTCCCGCCGATCGCCCTGCTCGTCCCGCTGTTCCTGATGGAGCGCCAGGCGGGGCTGCTCAACAGCTACCCGGGCCTGGTCATCCCGTATGTGGCGCTCAACCTGCCCTTCGCCGTCTGGATCATGCGCAACTACCTCAGTGGCATTCCGGGCGAGCTGGAGGAGGCCGCCGTCATCGACGGAGCGGGGCCGCTGCGCACCGCCCTGACGGTGATCCTGCCGCTGGCCCGGCCCGGCCTCTTCACGGTCGGCGTGTTCTCCTTCACCGCGACCTGGTCGGAGTTCCTGCTCGCCCTCACCTTCAACGGCTCCGACGACCGGCGCACCGTCTCCGTGGGCATCGCCCTGTTCACCAGCCAGTACCAGGTCCCCTACGGCGTGATCTTCGCCGGAGCGATGGTGGCCACCGTGCCGATCGCGCTCCTGGTGCTGATCTTCCGCAGGTCGGTCGTCTCCGGCATGACGACCGGCGCGGTGAAGGGCTGAGCGCCCGGCACGCGCCCTGTCGCGTACGCCGTTCTCCGCGCCGGGGTACACCCGGCGCCCCCGACACACCCGGCAGCACTCATTCTGGGCTCGCGCCCGAAAGGTTCACAGATGCACCAC
>NZ_JASKYR010000285.1:0-10611 GCF_041028215.1 Streptomyces flavofungini | reverse complement strand
GCAGAGCACGGAGGGGACGGACGGGCCCCACTCCTCCCAGCGGAGCAGCGAGGGCAGGCGCTGGGCGGTGCCGGCGGCGGCGAAGAGCAGCACGCGGCCCCGGTGCACGGCGACCGGGCCCGAGCCGGGGCCCTCCTCCCATAAGTGGTCCAGCATGCGCCTGCCGAAGACCGCGGGGACGCTCACCACGTCGAAGGCGGAGCCGCACGGCAGTACGGCGGGGGCGGCCGGCCTGGCCCGCCAGTGGGCCAGCGCGCTGCGGGGATACGTCTCCGCGGAGGCGAGCCAAGCGGCTCCCTCCGCCGTGACGTCGCAGGCGGTGTCCTGTGTGGGGGTGCTGGTGCTGGCGCTCATGGCAGATATATCTACCGTTGGTAAGTGTTCCCTCTCGCAGGGTTGCGGGAATCGGGGACAGTGGCGCCTGCGGTGCGGTACCTTGCCCCGTGGCATATGCCGGACATATGTTCGCCTCAGGCGGCCGCCCGCGCCGCGCCGGGCGCCCCGCCCCCCTGAATTCTGATCGGGGCTAGGCCTGCTTCTCGGCGTCACCGCGCAGCAGGTCGCGGCCGAACTCCACCATCTTCTTGGCGTAGTCCTCCGTCCACTGCGCGCGCTCCGCGATCAGCGCGGGCGTCAGCCGGTCGAAGCGGCGCGGGTCGGCGAGCTGGGCCGCCGCGATGGCCTGGAACTCCACGGACCGGTCCGTCGCGGCGCGGAACGCGTGCGTCAGCTCCGTCGCGCGGTCGAGCAGCTGCCTGGGGTCCTCGATCGACTCCAGGTCGAAGAAGTGCTCGGTGTCGGCCACCGCCTCCGCGGGCTCGAAGAGCAGGGGCGCGGGTCGCATGCGCTGTTCGGTCCGGGGCCGCTCGGGCTCCGCCATGGTGGATCCTCCTCGTACGGTGCGCGCCGTCCGTGCGGCGTTCAGGCCGTCTCCCATTGTCCCTTGCCCCACAAGTACGCCCTCAGGGCGAAGCTTTAGGCCCCCATGGCACCCGGTGTTCCCGCCTCCGGCGAGCGGGGGTGTGCGGAGTGGCTGGCGGGTGGGCGCTGGAGGAGGCGTGTTCATGGCTGCCAGGCCACCCGGTGTTCGGCGAGTCGGGCGAGGACGGCGTGGTTGGCTTCCCAGCCGTCCGGGAATTTCACTGTGACGCCCAGTTGGACCGGTTCCGTTGACGGGTGGTCGTCCAGAAGGGTGTCCACGCCTGCACGGCAGATGACGATGCAGGCGTGGCGGTGGCGTGAGGCCAGGACGCAGAGGCGGCCCGTCTCCAGGTGGAACGCGGTGGCGTCCGGGCGGCCGGAGAGCGGGTGCAGGACGACCGTCACGTCGTACTCCCGGCCCTGGAGGCGGTTGGCCGTGTCCACCGTGACGTCTCTGACGCCCAGGTCGGCGAGGGCGGCACGGACCGCGGCCGCCTGGTCGCGGTGGGCCGTGCCGACGGCGATGCGGTCCGCCGTGAGCGGGGCGGGGTCGGGTCCGCGCTCCGACGTGGCGGCGCCGCCCCTGTCGAGGAGCCGCCGCACCACCTGGGCCAGCGCCCCGACCGCCTCGGGGTCCGTGCGCGGAGTGTTCCGCGCGGGCAGCTCCAGCAGGCCCCAGCCCGCCTCCGCCGCCTCGTCGATCACCCGGTCCGCGGCCGACCCGTCCGACGCCACCGCGAAGGCCAGCGTGCGGTCGCCGTGGTCCGTGCCGCTGCGGAAGGGCGTGTACGGATAGAAGGCGCCCGAGACCAGGGGCGCCGCCGACGCGGGCAGCCGCCAGGAGACCGGTAGACGGTGCTGCGGCAGCTCGGGATTGTGCGCGAGGAGCGTCGTCACGGCGGAGGCGGACGGGTCGTACGCCAGACCGGCCCACTGCTCGGCGCCCACGATCGAGAAGGGGTCGAGCTGCCCCGGGTCGCCCACGAACAGCGCCCGCTCGAAGAGCCCCGCCACGGCGAGCAGCGCGTCCGAGCGCATCTGGTACGCCTCGTCGACGATCGCGTGCCCCCACGGCGCGTCGAGCTGGTCGGCCTTCACGTGCGCCCACTTCGCGGCCGTGGAGATGACCACGTCCAGGCCCGCGAGGTCGCCCGCCTTCGTCGACTTGCGGACGTTCGCCAGGTCGTCGAGCGCCTTGTCGTACGGGTCGGGGTCGCTGCTGTGCAGACGGCCGACCGGCAGCTCGGGGTCCTTCTCGGCGAGCCGCAGGACCAGGTCGTCCACCTGCGCGTTCGTCTGCGCGATCACCATCAGGGGGTGGCCCGCCGCGGCCAGTTCCAGCGCCGCGCGGACCACCAGGGTCGATTTGCCCGCGCCGGGCGGCGAGTCGACCACGACGCCGCGGTGGGTGCCGTGCAGCGTGTCGTGGAGGATCGCCTCCGTGGCGCGCGCCGCCTCGGCGCCGGGGTCGAAGGCGCCGCCCGCGGGCGGGGCGAGCTGCATCACAGGGTGTCCTCCGCGTGTGTCGCGTGCGTCGCGTGCGTCTGCGTCACAGGGGTCTCTCCGGGGGTGCTGGGTGCGCCGGGTACGAGGGGGGCTTCCCGCGGCGCCGTCACAGCGTGTCCTCCGCCGTCACCGGATCGG
The DNA here is from genome assembly GCF_041028215.1 of Streptomyces flavofungini. Lineage (GTDB taxonomy): Bacteria > Actinomycetota > Actinomycetes > Streptomycetales > Streptomycetaceae > Streptomyces > Streptomyces flavofungini_B. Next base: position 8,046 of record NZ_JASKYR010000285.1, on the reverse strand, counting down.
GGCGCTCCGCGGTGTCCGACGGCGGTCCTCCGTGGGTCCACGGGGTCTCCTCGGGGTCCGGCAGCTTGGGGCCGCCGCGCTGCTCGTGCTCGAAGAGCGTCCAGCAGACCCGGTCGCCCTTCCCGGGGACCGACCCCGCCTCGGGCTCCTTGCCGCGCCCCATCTTGTCGGTCAGGCGCAGCACGACGGTGCCCTCGCCCTCGTACGCCACGAACTCGGCGGTCTGCGACTTGCCCGCCAGCGAGCGGTACACCTTCACGCGCTCGCCGAGGTGCGGGCGGTCGTCGGTGCGCACGGTGACCAGGGGGCGCGGGCGCGGGCTCTTGGCCTCGCTGTACGCCATGACGACCTCCGTCACCTCGCCCGCGAAGGCCTCGCCCGCGAGTCGGCGGCCCGCCATCACCAGGGGGTCGTCGAGGGCCTCCTGCGCTTCGAGGCGGGACTGCTCGCGCTCGCGCGTCGCCAGCTTGTTCGCCGCCGTGACCGCGTCGTCGACGCGGGGCTGCGGCGGCTCGCCCGCCACGATCCGGTCCCGGTGGCCCGTGAACGACCAGCGGTCACGCGTCCACCGGTCGGCGTCGTGCGCGGCCGCCGGGAGCGTGCACAGGGCGTCCAGGCCGCGCCACACCGCGTCCCAGGTGGGGCGGGTCCTGCTCTCGATCAGGGCGTGGATCTCCCGCTCGGCCGCCGTCAGCCCGGCGAGCCCGGCGTCCGCCTCGACGCCGTCCTCGGCGGCGGCCAGGGCGGCGCGGGCGCGGTCGTAGCGCTCGATGGCCGGGGCCAGGAGGTCGTTGTCGAACGCCGGGTCCGTGGCCGGGCCCGCGGGCGGGCACAGGAGCTGGCCGCTCTCGTCCCGCGCCAGCTCGGCGCGGAAGGCGGCCTCGGCGCCCGAGGTGCCCTCCGGCGCCTCGATCCAGGCGAGCAGGGCGCCCAGATGCTGGTCCTCCAGGCTGGACTGGCCGGTGGCCCAGTGCCGGGAGAGCAGGTCGGTCATGGCCAGGAGCAGGGACGAGCCGGGAACGCGGGCCCGCTCCCCGAAGTGCGTCAGCCAGCGGCCGAGGAGCGGGACGCGGGGCGGCGCGGGGTAGGGCGCGTCCGGGTCCTGCTCGGCGGTGCGGCGGAAGCGCATGGAACGGCCAAGCAGCCGCACGAAGTCGATGCCCGCCCGGCCGGGCACGATGACCTGCGGGGCGTCCGCGCAGAGCTCCACCTCGACCTTGACGCGCTTGCCCGTCTCCGGGTCCGTCTCGCCGCGCTCGGCCGCCTCGACGTCCCCCGCGAACGAGTCGATGTACGGCAGGACGGTCTCGGCGAGCTGCGCGAGGAAGACGAAGCGCAGATCGCGGTCGCGCGGCTGGGGCACCACGAGGAGCCTCGGCGAGGTCCGCTCCGTCCCCACCAGGGCACCGAGCGGCGCACCCGCCTCGCCCGCCGTGGTGAGCGGCACGAGGACGAGCGGCCGCTGGGACAGATGCCGGTGGCACACGGTGGCCCGGGGCCGCGCCCGGCCGGTGGACACGGCTTCGAGCCGGGCGAGCCCGTCGATCAGTGACATGCCGCCGCCTCTCCGGCCGGGGAGTGCGCACCCGCACCCGTCAGCGCCTCGGCCCGCAGCTCCGCCGCTCTGCGCAGGGCCGCCACCGCCGGGTCGTCCGGGTCGCCCGCGGCACCCCTGGCGGCGGCGAGGACGTCGTCGATGGAGGTCAGGCCGCCGAGCTCACCGCGGATCGAGCGGCCGAGCGCTGTCACCTCGCCCTCGGCGCGGGCCCGGGTGCGGCAGTGGAAGGCCAGCTCGCAGGCGGACAGGCACTCGGGGGCATACGTCGCGGGGACCGCCTCGACGGCCGCCGTCAGCTCGGCGGCCGGGCGGCGCACGTCGAACGTGGTGCCCTCGGGCAGTCCGGCCGCGATGTCCTCGACGCGGGTGAGGCGGGCGAGCTGGCGCCGGGTCACCGAGAGCTGCTTGCGGACGTCGATCGCGGACGCCGTCGGCAGGTTCGAGAAGTCCTTGGGGCAGACGAGCAGCACGTGGTGACGGATCCCGGGCGCCGGGTCGAGGTGCGCCGCCACCTGTTCGAGCGCCAGTGCGTACACCGCGGCCTGGCGGGCCGCCGCGCCCACCTTCGCCGCGTCGGCCGACCCGTCGATCATCGGGAAGGACTTGATCTCGACGACCGTCCAGCCGCCGTCGGGGTGGACGACAACCGCGTCCGGTTCGAGGAAGGCGGGCGTACCCGCCACGTCCAGGGCGAGCATGGGGTGGTCGAGGAGCGTCCAGCCGCCGGACGCCGTGGCCTCCCGCAGGGCGAGCGCCGTGCGGGCCGAGCGGCCCTCGGGGCCCGCCGCCGCGAGGTCGGGGACGGCGCTCTCACCGGGCACGGGCTCGGGCCCGCCGCCCAGGAGCCGGTGGGTCAGGCGGAGCAGCTCCGCGCCGCCGTCCGCCTTGACCTTGGCCTCGAAGGCATTGCCGCGCATGAAGGCGAACTGGGACTGGCCGAAGCCGGAGGGCGCGCCGAGCGACCGGGCGAGCGCGGACTTGTCCACGCCCGCGCCGTCGAGCAGCGAACGCCGTCTGCACCCGGGGTTGGCCGCGAGCGCGGCGAGCGCGCGGGCGTCCAGCGGCTGCGCGGGGACGTCGGGGCCGCGCAGCTCAGCGAGCCGCTGCCGGAGCGCCGTCCCCCGCCGCTGCGGGGCTGGCACTCGGCTCGGCGCCGAGGTCGGCACTGTGCTTGCGCTGTCGGGGAAGTCGCTCACCCACCGAAGTCTGGCACCCGGCACCGACAATTGAGGACTCTGGGACGGACGGGACCGCCACGGGCGGGAGGAAGCGGGCCCGGAGGCGGGCCGTCACCGGGTCGGTGAGCCGCCGCACGGGCTTCACGAGGAGCAGGCCGACGCCCATCACGGCGGCGCCCGCGACCGCGTCGAGGAAGTAGTGGTTGGCGGTGCCCATCACGACGAGCGTGGTGATCAGCGGGTAGGCGATGGCGGCGACCCGGGTCAGCGGTGAGCGCCCGTGCCGCCACAGCATCACGCCGCACCACAGCGCCCAGCCCACATGCAGGCTGGGCATCGCCGCGTACTGGTTGGTCATGCCGCCGAGACCGCGCGGCGCGCTCGCCTCGCCGCCCCACCAGCCCCAGGCGCTGTACTGCGCCATGGTGTCGACGAAGCCGTGGTCCGGGCTCAGCAGCCGGGGCGGGCAGGTCGGCAGGAGCGTGAAGCCGACCAGGCCGATCATCGTGGAGATCATCAGCCACGCGCGTGCGGCACGGTAGTGGACCGCGCGGCTGCGGAAGAGCCAGATGAGGACGGCGGGCGTGACCAGGTAGTGCAGCGAGGCGTACCAGAAGTCGGCGGGAACGCCGATCCAGGCGTGGGCGGTGAAGAGACGGTTCAGCGGGCTCTCCGCGTTCAGCCGCAGGAACTGCTCGGCCCGCAGGATGCCGATGCCGTGGTCGACGGCGGAGGCGACATCGCCCCGGACGATCAGCCGCCCGGCCGAGTACAGGGCGTACACCAGCACGATCAGCGGCAGCTCGGTCCACCAGCGCAGCCGCTGCCCGGACAAGTCGCCGCCGTATGGCGCCTGGGTCTTCGGCAGCATCCGGTCGTTCCCCCATCATCTCTGTTCACTCGGCGCACGCCGCTCTGGTCACCGGCGTTGGCCGCCGCATCACCATACGGCGTACGTACCAGAGGCCGCTGGCGTCCCCCGGTCGTGTCAGACGCGAAGATCGCCCGGCGGGTTGCCGACCCGGGCGAAGGCGCCGTCACGGGTGGGTGATGATGGAGAGAACGGGCGCCCACCTGTCCGTAAAAAGTTGCAGAAGTCCCTCGGAGCCCCGGCCCGAGGCCGCGTCGACTTGGAGAGAGCCCCATGGCACCGCGCATCCTGCTGGCCCGGCACGGACAGACCGAGTGGTCGCTGTCCGGGAAGCACACCGGCAGGACGGACATCCCGCTCCTGGACGAGGGCCGGCGCGGCGCGAAGCTCCTGGGCGACCGGCTGCACGCCGCGCCCTACGACGGCCTGCCGGACGTCGAGGTGCGCACGAGCCCGCTCTCCCGGGCCCGCGAGACCTGCGAGATCGCCGGTTTCGGGGACCGCGCCCGCACCTGGGACGCGCTCATGGAGTTCGACTACGGCGCCTACGACGGCATGACCCCGGCCGACATCCAGGCCGTACGGCCCGGCTGGTTCATCTGGCGCGACGGCGTCCCGAGGGGCGAGACGCTGGCGCAGGTCTCCGCGCGCGCGGACGAGGTGGTCGAGTGGGCCAGGAGCGCCGACCGCGACGTGCTGGTCTTCGCGCACGGGCACATCCTGCGGGTCATCGGCGCGCGCTGGCTGGGCGAGGACATCGCGTTCGCGTCCCGCATCCGTCTCAACCCGACGTCCCTCTCGGTCCTCGGCTGGGCCTACGGCGAGCCCGCCATCGAGTCCTGGAACGAGACGGGCCACCTCGCGTAGCCACCCCGGGCGGCCACCTCGCGGGAGCGGGTCTCAGACGGCCCGGGGCAGCGACGCGTGCCGTTCGAGGAAGCCGCCGACCCCGGACGCCCTGCGGTGCGGCAGCAGCACGCGGGCCGTCGTGGCGAGCATCGACTGCACCCGCGAGGACTGCACCTCGTCGAGGAACGAGAGCACCCGCAGCCCGGCCGTCGCCGCCTCGTCGGGGCGCCCGGCGCGCGCCAGGTCGTCGGCGAGCTCGGCGGTGTACAGCGCGATGTTCCTGGTGAACTGCGGTGTCTCGGACGCGGCCGTGACCGCGGCGCGCCGCGCGTACGTGGCGGCCCGCGACCAGTCGCCGAGTGCCGACCAGCACTGCGCCTCCAGGCCGTTCAGCTCGGCCTCGCCGTAGAAGGTCATCCACTCCGGGTCCCGGGGCGAGCCGCCGCGGTCGAAGAGGGCGTGCGCGCGGGTGAGGGAGTGCTCGCAGCCCGCGCGGTCGCCGAGCCCGGCCCACCCCCCGGCCTCGCGCAGCGCGAGGAGCGAGAGCAGCCGGGGCGAGCCGAGGTGCCGGGCGGCGCGGGTGGCCGCCTGGGCCGCCCGGACCGCCTCGCGGGGCCGCCCGGTGTCCCGGGCGAGGAAGGCGGTGTTGCAGAAGGCGTGGGCCTCCAGGGCGTGGTCGTCGGCGACCCGGGCGGTGGCGAGGGCCTCGGCGTAGTGGGAGCGGGCGTCGTCGAAGCGGCCCGAGTCGTGCGCGAGCCAGCCCACCGAGATGGCGAGTTCGCCCGCGCCCGCGTGCAGCCGGTCGGCGGTGGACTGCCGGGTGGTGCCCGCGTCGAGCAGGGCGTAGGCGGTGCGCAGGGGTGCGGCGGCGCGGCGGTAGAGGCCGTCGGCGCCGTGCCGGTCGTCGAGCAGCCTGATCCTGCGTACGGCCTCTTCGACCGCGCCCGCCTCGGCGTCGCCCGCCCTGCGGCCGCGCCGGACCACGGCCTCGGCGGGGCCGCCGAGGGTGAGCCCCGCGGGTCCCAGGGACGCGGCGGCCACGGCGGCCGTCGAGCCGGTCATGAATGCGCGACGTCGCACGTCGCTCTCCTCTGGAGTCTGGATCGCGTACGGGCCGCAGGCGCTGGGGTCGGACCCGGACGGATGGGACTCGTACGAGTGGATCGTGGTGTGCGGGTGGTCCGTGGCTTTCGATGGGGGTGCGGCGGTCGGCTCGGCCGGTCCCGGTGGCCCCGGTGGTCCGGACGGATCGGGTGGGCCGGGTGCCTCCGCTTCGGGGCGGGCGGCTCTGCCGCGCACCAGGGACCGGGGCGCGAAGCCCAGGTCCTCCAGGCCCCGGCCGGGGAACATGTGCAGGAACACGCGTTCATAGGCGTAGTTGGGGCAGCGGATCTCGCCCGCCTCCACCCGCCCGATGTAGCGCGCGTCGCAGCTCACGCGCTCGCCGATCTCCCGGGCGGCCCTTCGGACCGCCGCGGCGAACTCGCCGGGCGAGCGCTGGCCGCGCAGCCGCCGGAAGACGAGGTTCGGTCGTGGGGACTGAGTTGACGATGCCATCGGTGAGATCGCCATGGCCGGACCCTCTCGTGCGGATCGTGCCGGAGTGCGCACCTGCTCGCGCGCAGCGGAGCACCCGCGCACGGGATCTCGCGGGGCGTCCCCTGTTCCGGCGGAGCACGAACGTACCCGCTGTGATGGTGCCGACACGCGGAGTTCGCCTACAAACCGGTCATCTCACCCACGATCTGCCATGAACTGCCATCCTTTGCGGCGGCGTGCCGCAGTGCCTGTTGACGCCGGCCGGCGTTGAACCATGCGGAGAGGGAGACCGCCACAGCTCCCGTACTCGCGAGGAGGGTCCCCTTGTTGGAGATCGGCATGGAGAACAGCGACTCCCGTACGGGAAGCGGCGCGGCGGCGGCGTCGATGACGACGGCCGGGCACCGGCCCACCCAGGACGGCAGCTCCCCTCCGCCGGGCCGGGCCGTGTGTGACGAGGAGTGCTGCGACCTGGTCACGGTGCCCGCGCGGCAGGGGCTCGAAGCGGTGGACATCCTGCGCCGCGGGGCGGCCGACACCATCGGCCCCGTGCTGCACGACGGCGGCTGCGACACCCTCGGCTTCCTGGTGCCGCCCGGCACCGCCGACGGCTGGGACCTGCCCGGCAGCGCCTGCACCCAGACCTTCGGGCGCGGCATCAGCGCGTCCGCGGAGCCCGACCCCGGGCCCGCCGTCCCCGCGCCGCCGGTCGCGGGCACCGGCTGGCTCCTGCCGCCGGGCGACGAGACCGACCCCGTCACCGACCCCACCGTCCTGCGCGCCGCGCTCGGCCAGGCCGCCCGCACCATCGAGGCCGCCGACAACTGCCGCTGAGCGGGCCGGGGCCACCTCGCCGGGCCCGCGCGTCCCCGGGCGCCGATAATGGCCTGATGGCAAGGAACAGGCGATCCCGGCAGGAGCCGGCGGCCGTCGTCGAGAAGGTGGACGGCGGGCTCGCCGAACTCATGCCGGACCGGGACAGGCCCCGCGCGTGGACCCTGCTCGTGGACGGCGCCCCGCAGTCCCACGTGGACCTCGACGACCCCGCGTACCTCGACTTCGAGTACCAGCGCAGGATCGGTCACCTGGCCGATCTCGTCGCGCCCCCGGGCAAGCCGATACAGGCCCTGCACCTCGGCGGCGGCGCCTTCACCCTCGCCCGCTACATAGCGGCGACCCGCCCCCGCTCCACCCAGCAGATCGTCGAGCGCGACACCGCGCTGATACAGCTCGTCCGGCGCGAGCTGCCGCTCGATCCGGGGGCCCGGATACGGGTGCGCGGCACCGACGCCCGCGCGGGCCTCGCGAAGATCGCCGACGGCTGGGCCGACCTCGTCATCGCCGACGTCTTCAGCGGCGCCCGCACCCCCGCGCACCTCACCAGCACGGAGTTCCTCACCGACGTACGCAGAGTGCTGCGCACCGGCGGGTACTACGCGGCCAACCTCGCCGACGGGCCGCCGCTCACCCATCTGCGCGGCCAGCTCGCCACCGCCGCCGCGCTCTTCCCCGAACTGGCGCTCGTCGCCGACCCCGCCGTGCTGCGCGGCAAGCGGTTCGGCAACGCCGTGCTGCTCGCCGGTGACCGCGCCCTGCCCGTCGCCGAACTGACCCGGCGCAGCGCGAGCGACCCGCACCCCGCCCGGGTCGAACACGGGCGCGGGCTGCGGGACTTCAGCGGGGGAGCGGTGGCCGTGACGGACGCGAACGCCGTGTCCTCACCGGCGCCGCCGCCATCGGTCTTCCGGTGACAGGGGCCCGCGGGAGCCGCCCGGTCAGTACGTGTTGATCTCGACCCGGGGTGCCGTGTCGTGCCAGGTGCAGAAGACCGAGACCTTGGCCGCGCCCCCGGTGAACTCCACGCGGATCCACTTGTCCTGCTTCCAGGTCTGCACCGACCAGCCCGCCGCCGGGGTCGCGGAGACCAGCGTCGCCGACTTCTCGCCGAGGTCGAAGACGACCCGGCCGCCGTCCGTGCGGTAGCTCTTCACGGTGCCGGTGCCGCCGTCGTCCTCGCCGGTCGGCGCGGGAGCGGACGGCGGCACCGGCAC